>JAGTVG010000320.1 GCA_018224645.1 Cyclobacteriaceae bacterium | reverse complement strand
TTTTTGTGGTTTAAATTTTGGGAAGCCAGGATCATTTTCCTGAAATTTGGAAAAAACATCTGGAATAGTAGTTTTACGCGAGGAAATAACTTCTTAATTTCAAAATTCATATGCCTGAAGAAATTAACCGTTTGATCCATAAATCTGGTGGGAGTTATATATCAGTTCTTGTTTTTGCCGTTAGTTTATTTTTTCTTCATATCACTTCACTGGCTCAGGATACAATCCCTTCATCCGCAGATACAACGGATGGGAATGCCGGCCAGGCTCAGGCGCAAGTTTCATCCGCCGATGGTATCCCGGAAGATCCAGCCATCAAAGAACAGGGCCAGACACTATTCAGGAATAACTGTGCCGTCTGCCATGGTGTACAGCAGCAGCTGGTGGGCCCGGCACTGGCCGGGATTACAGAAAGAAGGCCATTGCCCTGGCTACAAACCTTTATAAAAAATTCACAGCGGGTCATTCAAAGCGGGGATCAATATGCGGTTCAGCTTTACGAGCAGTACAACAGAACAGAAATGCCATCCTTCGATTTCAGTGATGAGGAGGTACTTGCCGTATTGTCATATATTAAGGATCAGACAGCCAATCCGCCGCAGGAAACAGCGGCAACAACACCGGATGGGGATGGGACGACGGCCGCTCCAGGTGGAACCGGCCTGTCCAGTGGTTTCCTGATAGCGGTCATGATCGCCCTGGGGGTCATTCTTCTGCTGATCCTGGTGGTGCTTGTCATGCTGGTATCCACGCTCACAAAATATCTGAAACAACGGGGAGGTCTGGACGAGGCGGAGTCTGAACTGGTTGACCAGCGTTTCAGTGTAAAAAGTTTTGTAAGAAGCCCGTCCGTTGTATTCGGGGTCAGTTTTATATTCGTGGCAATCATGCTGAAAACGGTGATAGATGGCCTGTATCATATAGGAGTCCAGGAGGGGTATTCACCCACTCAGCCCATTGCGTATTCACATAAGGTACATGCCGGGGATTTTGCCATTCCATGCCAGTATTGTCACACAGGCGTCATGGAAAGTAAAAACGCAGGCATTCCTTCCGCCAATATCTGCATGAACTGTCACAGTGCCATTGTCAAGGTTACAGGAAGTGACACACCTTCCGCTGAAATCCAGAAAATATATGATGCGGTAGAAAATAATCAGCCCATTGAATGGGTGAGGATACATAATATGCCCGATCTGGCCTATTTCAACCATGCCCAGCATTATAATGTCGGTAACGTGGAATGCCAGACATGTCACGGTCCTATTGAAACCATGGAGGTGGTCAGCCAATATGCCGACCTGACCATGGGCTGGTGTATCGATTGTCACCGGACCACAGTTGTTCAAACGGATAATGATTATTATGATAAACTGATGGAAAAGCATGATGCCGCTCTTACAGGAGAATTGCTTGTTGAGGATGTAGGTGGGCTGGAATGTTCAAAGTGCCACTATTAATAATTGGATTGTTGAATTTAGTTTATTCATGAAAGGAAATAGAAAAATATACTGGAACGGTCTTGAACAGTTATCCAATGACCCGGAATTTGTGAAACATGCTGACCGGGAATTCCCGGAAGAGCTTCCTCTGCCCGGCGATGCAGAAAAGGCGAATTCAGGTACGAGACGTGATTTCCTGAAAATGATGGGATTCAGTGTGGCAGCTGCGTCCCTCGCTGCCTGTGAAGCGCCCGTTCGTAAGGCCATTCCTTATCTGAATAAACCCGTGGATGTCGATCCCGGAATTCCGAATTTTTATGCATCCACATACATGATGGGTGGTGATTACTGCAGCATTGTGGTTAAAACACGCGAAGGCCGGCCTATAAAGATCACAGGAAATCATCTTTCGGGAGTCACTAAAGGAAAAACAAACGCACAGGTTGAAGCTTCCATTTTGAGCCTGTATGACATAGAAAAATTGAACGGTCCGATTTTTGACGGCGTAAAGAGCGAATGGAGCATCATTGATAAGGATATCATTGAGCAACTGAAAGCAATATCCCTGAGAGGCGGGCAGATCAGGTTAATCAGCCATACCATCCTGAGCCCGGCGACACAGTCCGTCATCGATACCTTTCTTACCAAATATCCTAATGCGCGGCATATAACCTATGATGCGATTTCATACCGGGGAATTACACAAGCCAACAAGTCCAACTTTGGGCTGGAAGTAATTCCGGGATATGATTTTTCAAAAGCTGAGGTGGTGGTAAGTTTCGGAGCTGATTTCCTGGGAACCTGGCTGCAGCCGATCAGGTTCAGCCATGATTATGCCCGGTTAAGGAAAGTCAGCCGTGAGAACCGGCACATGTCCAGACATTATCAATATGAGGGCCTGATGTCCCTTACCGGGGCCAACGCCGATTACCGGATCCCGGTCAAACCTTCATCAGAAGGGTTTGTTGTGGGCAAATTGTATAATATCCTTGCCGCCAGGGCAGGTTATCAGACACTGGATATTCAGGATCCCGGGGATGTAAAATTTCTGACAAAAGCCGCCGATAATCTATGGTCTTCCAGGGGCAGATCCCTTGTGGTGAGCGGGTCAAACGATCCGGCAATTCAGGAACTTGTCAATGGAATAAATTCGATGCTGGGGAATTATGGCAAGACCATCGACCTGCTGACACCATTGAATATGTGGCGGGGGAAGGATGAGGAAATGGATGAGTTCATCCAGGAAGCGACGGCGGGCAGAATACAGGCTGTCATATTCTATAATGCCAATCCCGTTTATAATCATCCCCGGGGAGAAGCATTGAGCCAGGCCCTTGAAGGAGTTGAACTTGTCGTTTCGACATCGGATAGGATTGATGAAACAGCTTCATTGGCCAAATATGTGGCCCCGGATCATCATTTTCTTGAAAGCTGGAATGATTCGGAACCGGTACCCGGCCATCTCAGCCTGGGTCAGCCGACCATTACACCCATATTCAACACCCGGCAGGCACAGGATAGTTTCCTTGTATGGTCGGAGGCTGCTGAATCCACAGATTATTACCAGTTCCTGAGAAAAACCTGGGAGGAGAATTATTTCAATAGGCAGAATAAAATCAATGACTTTCAGCGGTTCTGGGATCAATCCCTTTTCGATGGGGTTTTTACCTATGAGGCTGATAATTTAACGCCCGGGGAACTTGCCATTGATCCTGGTAGAATAGCCAGCGCCATCAACAGGAATTACATGCCTGAGAACAAAGGATTGGAACTGATCCTGTATCAGAAGGTGGGCATCGGTGATGGTACGCAGGCAAATAACCCCTGGCTTCAGGAAATGCCTGATCCCATTACCAAGGTTGTGTGGGATAATTATCTTACCGTTTCTGTAAAGGATGCTGCCGAAATGGGTATCACTACGGAATCGAATGAATTTACCCTGGCAAATCTGGGTATATTTGATCAGACCTTAACCCTTCCTGTCGTGATCCAGCCAGGGCAGGCTAAAGGTACCCTTGGCCTTGCGTTGGGATATGGACGGGAAAGGGCAGGCAAGGTGGCCGATGGAATCGGGGTCAATGCATTCCGGTTCATCAGCCAGGCGGATGATCACTGGTCCTTTTACCAGCTTGATGGAATCACGCTCGAAGCATTGGATGACCGGTATGAACTGGCCCAGACACAGACGCATCATACTTTCATGAGCCGGTCAAATGTGATCCAGGATGCCTATCTGTCGCAATATCAGGCTGATCCTGGTGCCGGCCGTTTCATACCCAAGATCTATACAACAACCCATCTTGAGAAAAAACTTGGCGAGGAGGATCTTGATGGCGTAGTTCATCCCCATGCGATTAGTCTGTGGAATGAGCATGAATATCCCAATCATCACTGGGGGATGGTTATCGACCTCAATTCATGCATCGGATGCGGTTCCTGTACCATTGCCTGCCAGGTAGAGAACAATGTGCCGGTTGTAGGCCGGGAAGAAGTCCGGAACAGGAGGGATATGCACTGGATACGGATTGACCGGTATTACAGCAGCGAAGCTCCAATGGATGACTGGTCCGGGCTGGAAGAAGCCGCCGAAAATCCGGAGGTGACCTTTCAGCCGATGTTGTGCCAGCATTGTAATCATGCACCCTGTGAAACCGTCTGCCCGGTGGTTGCCACCACGCACAGTACGGAGGGATTGAACCAGATGACCTATAACCGCTGCATTGGAACACGTTATTGTGCCAATAACTGCCCCTACAAGGTAAGGCGGTTCAACTGGTTTAAATACCATGATAACAGCCAGTTCAATGTCAATCTGAGCATGAGTAACAGTCTTGGAAAAATGGTTCTGAACCCCGATGTCGTGGTCCGCTCCCGGGGCGTGATGGAAAAATGCACCTTCTGCATACAGAGGATCCAGCTGGGAAAACTCGAAGCCAAAAAGGAAGGGAGAAGACCGGTGGACGCGGATATCAATACCGCCTGTGCCGAAGCCTGTCCGGCCGACGCCATAGTATTTGGGGACATGAATGACCAGGATAGCAGGATCTCAAAAATGCTCCGGTTAAATTACAGGGATAATGAAAAAATAGTTCAGGAAGAACGGGCCTATCATGTACTGGAAGAAGTTGGGGCAAGGCCAAATATCTTTTACTATACAAAAATAAGGAACAAGGATATCGAAGATTTAAACGCCTAATTACCTTTTATGGAAGTAATTTCATCAGTAAGGCCACCCCTGGTAACCGGTGGTAAAACAGTAGCCGATGTAACCGAGGATATCTGCATGCAGGTTGAAGCTAAACCTTCCAGGTCCTGGATGATGGGCATGGCCATTTCCCTGACCGCACTGGCGGTAGGATTTTATGCACTGATCATATTGCTCTGGGAAGGAATCGGGATGTGGGGGCTGAATAAAACGGTTGGTTGGGCGTGGGACATTACAAATTTCGTCTGGTGGGTGGGTATCGGTCACGCCGGCACCCTGATCTCTGCTATTTTATTGCTTTTCCGCCAGAAATGGAGAATGTCAATCAACCGTGCCGCAGAGGCCATGACCATTTTTGCCGTCCTCTGTGCCCTTATGTTTCCCGGATTTCACATGGGCAGGCTATGGCTGGGCTTTTACTGGGCCTTACCGCTGCCCAATACGTTCGGATCACTCTGGGTAAATTTCAATTCGCCTTTGTTGTGGGATGTTTTTGCGATATCAACCTATTTTATAGTATCGCTTGTTTTCTGGTATATCGGGCTTATCCCTGATTTTGCTACCATCCGCGACCGTGCCACTCATAAAATCTCAAGGATCATTTATGGCGCCCTGAGTTTCGGGTGGGATGGCGGTGCAAGAACCTGGCAGCGGTATGAAAGTGTCGCCCTGATCCTTGCCGGACTTGCCACACCCCTGGTACTTTCGGTGCATACCATTGTGTCCTTCGATTTTGCCACCTCGGTAATCCCCGGCTGGCATACGACGATTTTCCCGCCCTATTTTGTGGCCGGTGCGATCTTTTCAGGATTTGCCATGGTGATGACCCTGATGCTGGTGGCCAGGCATGTGATGGGACTGAAAGATTATATTACGGTATATCACATAGAAATGATGAATATCATCATTATTGTTACGGGTTCGATTGTGGGGATAGCTTATCTTACCGAGTATTTTATTGCCTGGTATTCTGGAGTCCCGGCAGAACAATATGCATTCTATAACAGGGCTACCGGACCTTACTGGTGGGCATACTGGATCATGATGACATGCAATGTGGTTTCACCCCAGTTATTCTGGTTCAAACAGATCAGGACCAGCGTCATTGCATCATTCGTATTATCGATTGTGGTGAATATCGGGATGTGGTTTGAACGATTCGTGATCATCGTTACTTCACTTCACCGGGATTACCTCCCCTCGAGCTGGGCCATGTTCTATCCCACATTTTATGACGTGGGCGTGTTCCTGTTTTCACTCGGATTTTTCTTTACCTGTTTTCTGCTTTTTGCAAAATTCTTTCCTGTGGTCAATATGGCCGAAATGAAAAGTATTTTGAAAGCAACCGTTTCTGATAAAAAAACCCTGAAATGATGGAAAGGAATAAAAATTTTATCATTGGTGTATACAGTGATCCCGATCAGGTGAAGAATGCGGCAAAAGCGATCATCAAATCGGGCATCAGGATACATGAGGTTTACACACCGTTTCCCATTCATGGCATTGAGGATGTATTGGGATATAAAAAAACAAGGTTACCCATTGTGGCATTTCTTTTTGGAGTCACAGGGACCTTCCTGGCGCTGTTTATGCAGGTCTGGATGCTGGGAATTGACTGGCCGATGATCATTGGCGGGAAGGATCATATTGCACTGCCTGCCTTTATTCCTGTAACTTTTGAATTGACGGTATTGTTATCAGCACTGGGCATGGTGGGAACCTTTATGGTGATCAGCGATTTAAAACCCTATAAAAAGCTGAGGTTGATGGATATCCGGATTACGGATGATAAACATGTGATCGCCATCGATATTGCAGCCAATTCCATGAGGGTGAAGGATATCCAATCAGTATTGAAGGATTCAGGTGCTGATGAAATCAATGAAAAAAACTTTGAATAAGTCCGATGAGATTGAACCATAAATATCTAATTGTATTTCCCCTGGCCCTGTTGTTTTCCTGTGGCGCTAAAAATGATAATCCGGGAACGGAATTTTCTCCGAATATGTATCATGCCGTCCCGTATGAACCCCTGATTCAGATCACGGATGAGGATGCGGGGGCTTGGGTTGATTCTGATGATGATTCCTATGGAGAATATTACAGCTCCAATCCACATAATCCCCATAACATGAATATGAGGGTTCCGCCTGCCAATACGGTGAAACGTACTGAAAGCGGATGGCTGCCCTACCATATACCGAAGGATAGTGTGGATATGGCGGCAAGGCTCCTGACAAATCCGCTGGATTCCTCGGAACAGGTGATCGCCCAGGGCAAAGAACTTTATGAGGTTTTCTGCATAGCCTGTCATGGGGCGACCGGAAAGGGTGACGGACTTGTGGGCAAGGTGATGCTCGGTGTCGCCGCTTACAATGTGGGCAGGGTTAAGGATGTCAATGAAGGTCATATATTCCATGTGATCACCATGGGAAAAGGGAGGATGTATCCGCATGATTCCCAGATCGAGCCCATGGACCGTTGGAAGATCGTTAGATATGTTCAGACTTTACAGAATCAACCGGAATAAGACAGATCAGAACAATGAATAAGGAAGTTTTTATATTCACCCCGGGCGCGAAGAAAAATATTGCCATTCTGGCCATTACCGGTCTTGTTTTGGTAATTCTCGGGATCATCCTCATGATGCTCGGAGGAGGCCATGCCGAAACTGCCGGGGCCGCCCATGAAATCTCGGGACATGACTTTCACTGGTCGCAGCGGTTATATACTGATCTATGGATCAACAATATATATTTCATCGGTCTGGGTCTGATCGGGATATTTTTCTTTGCCGTTCAATATGCAGCACAGGCCGGCTGGTCGGCTCCCCTGCTCAGGATCCCTCTGGCATTCGGATATTGGCTGCCCTATGCATTCGTTGTGCTGGTCATTGTCTTCATCCTTGCAAACTTTACCGGACATTGGCATCTTTTCCACTGGCTGGATCAGTCACTGTACGCGGAAACGCTTTCCGATGGTTCCGCCAACCCACACTATGATCCCATCATTGCCGGGAAAAGGCCTTTCCTGAATCTTGGCTTTTACACCATCCGGACCATTATCTTTTTTGTGGTATGGATAGGTTTTTTCATAGTGATGAAAAAGGAACATTATGCTGAAGATGTGGATGGAAAAATATCCCACTGGAAACGCCTGATCACCATGTCAGCCATCTTCATCATCTTTTTTGCCCTGTCGTCTGCGGTGGCTTCCTGGGACTGGGTGATGTCGATCGATACCCACTGGTACAGCACGATATTCGGGTGGTATATATTTGCAAGCTGGTTTGTCAGCGGGCTTGCGGCCATCACACTTATGGTGACCTTTTTGCGTGAAAACGGTTATCTGCCCATGATCAATGAAAATCACCTGCACGATCTTGGGAAATACGTTTTCGCCTTCAGTATTTTCTGGACCTATATCTGGTTTTCACAGTTTATGCTCATCTATTACGCCAATATCCCGGAAGAATCGGTCTATTTTGTTGAAAGATTATCTAGTGATATATATGCTCCAGTTTTTTACCTCAATTTTATGATAAACTTTTTCTTTCCATTTTTAGTTCTAATGACAAGGGATGCCAAGAGGCATGGGGTGTTCTTGAAGATCGTATGTATTGTGGTCCTTTTCGGACACTGGCTTGACTTTTATCTGATGGTTACGCCAGGTGCATTACAGGAGAACGGAGGTTTTGGATTCCTTGAAATTGGAACGATCATGATATACCTCGCAGCATTCCTGTTTATTATTCTAAATGGATTGTCAAAATCGGCTCTCGTGCCAAAAAATCATCCGATGATGCAGGAAAGTTTGTATCATCATATTTAATGGTTAATTTCGGGGTTTATTCAAAATTTAATTATGGTTATTTCTATTATTCTAATAGGATCATTATTGATTATTGGGATCCTTGCGATCGTTTACAGGATCCATGGCCTGGTGGATGTAGCCAGGAATACTCATCAAAAAAGGGTTACCAGCAGTAATCGGATCAATGCAGTCTTACTGTTCATCTTTCTCATTGCGGGTGTAGCGGCCACGATCTGGATGTCCTTTTCGTGGTTTGACCTCTATCATTTGCCCGTTGCTTCGGAACATGGTAAATCGACGGATTCCATTTTCTGGATAACTATGGCTGTTACCCTTGTGGTGTTTTTCATCACACAGATATTGTTGTTCTTTTTCTCCTTCCGGTACCGGTACAAGGAGAAACGGGATGCATTCTATTATCCGGAAAACAACAGGCTGGAAATCGTATGGACCATTGTACCGGCCATCGTATTATCCCTGCTTATCTTCGGTGGCCTTAAAGCCTGGAATAATCTTATGGATGATCCGCCCGAACAGTCGGAGGTGGTTGAGATCCTCGGTTATCAGTTTGCCTGGAGAACGCGATATCCGGGCAATGACAACCAGCTCGGCGCCTATGACTACAGGATGATCGATGCGGAGAATGTTTTCGGCATGGATTTCCGGGACAGGGCCAGCTTTGATGATTTTTCCCCGCGGGAGGTGCATTTACCCAAGGGGAAGCCCGTATTGTTTAAAATACGGGCCAGGGACGTGCTTCACAGTGTATTTGCACCCCATTTCAGGCTGAAAATGGATGCTGTACCAGGCATGCCGACAAGTTTCTGGTTCATTCCCAATAAAACGACCGAGGAGATGAGGGTGGAAACAGGGAATCCCGATTTCAATTATGAGATCGCCTGTGCGGAACTATGCGGCCGTGGTCACTTTTCGATGCGTTTACTGGTTGTGGTGGAGGAACCTGAAGACTATGAAAAGTGGAAATCCGAACAGAAATCCTGGCTCAGTAATAATCCTGATTACCTGTCAAAGGTGCCGGAAGACCTGAAAGAACTGGCCTTATTGAAGACCGGCCTCGATAAACAATAATCCTGAACATAACATTATTCATACAATTAAGATATCCTTGATAAAATGGGGAAGGCGAAACTAGAAGATAAGAACCAGAACATTTCTGTGGAGGATCATGGTGCAGAACATGACCATGATCATCATCAAAGTTTTATCACCAAATACATTTTCAGCACGGATCATAAAACCATTGCCAAACAATACCTGATCACCGGTATTTTCTGGGCTTTCATCGGCGGCATGTTATCTGTTATTTTCCGGCTTCAGCTTGGATTTCCTGACATGGAGCTGGAATGGTTGCGACCCCTGCTGGGGAAATGGATCACAGAAACCGGTAAACTCGACCCGGAATTCTATCTTGCTCTCGTAACCATGCACGGGACCATCATGGTGTTCTTTGTGCTCACCGCGGGATTAAGCGGAACCTTCAGCAATTTCCTGATTCCGCTGCAGATTGGAGCCAGGGATATGGCTTCAGGTTTCATGAATATGTTATCGTACTGGTTCTTCTTTGCTTCCAGTGTGGTGATGTTTTTCTCCCTGTTCATCGAAACAGGTCCTGCCTCCGGAGGATGGGTGGTTTATCCACCTTTGTCGGCATTGCCACAGGCCATCTCCGGATCGGGTCTCGGGATGACGTTATGGTTGATTGCCATGGCATTGTTCATCGCATCGACCTTACTGGGAGGGATCAACTACATTACCACGATCATCAACCTGCGGACGGAAGGCATGTCATTTACCCGGTTGCCCCTTACGATATGGGCATTTCTGCTTACGGCGATCCTCGGCCTTTTATCCTTTCCTGTATTATTTGCCGCGGCCTTACTGCTGATATTCGACAGGAGTTTCGGGACAAGTTTTTTCCTTTCGGAAATATTCATAAATGGGGAGGCATTACCCAACATTGGCGGAAGCCCGATCCTTTATCAGCATCTGTTCTGGTTCCTCGGACATCCCGAGGTATATATCGTGATTTTGCCGGCATTTGGAATTACCTCTGAAATAATAGCCACCAATTCCAGGAAACCGATATTTGGTTACAGGGCCATGATCGGCTCCCTGCTGGCGATCACCGTGCTTTCATTTCTCGTGTGGGCGCATCATATGTTCGTGTCCGGACTGAATCCATTCCTGGGTTCGGTATTCGTGCTGTTTACCCTGATCATCGCCATTCCAAGTGCGGTAAAGGTTTTCAATTATCTTACCACCCTGTGGCGGGGGAATATCGTTTTTACACCTGCCATGCTGTTTTCAATCGGCCTGGTTTCCTTCTTTATCAGCGGTGGATTGACAGGGATATTTCTCGGGAATTCTGCCATCGATATACAACTGCATGATACCTATTTTGTGGTTGCCCATTTCCACCTCGTGATGGGAAGTGCCGCATTCTTCGGGATGATGGCCGGTGTATATCACTGGTTTCCCAAAATGTTTGGAAGGATGATGGATGCACGTATGGGCTATGTTCATTTCTGGCTGACCTTCATCGGGATCTACCTTGTATTTTTCCCGATGCATTATCTTGGGATCGCAGGTTTTCCGAGAAGGTATTATTCGTTTACGAATTTTGATGCCTTCAATATATTCACTGATCTGAATTCTTTTATCAGTGTTGCAGCTATTTTAACCTTTGCGGCCCAATTGGTTTTCGCCTTTAATTTCTTCTACAGCATTTTCCGGGGCCGCCTGGCGCCGCTGAATCCCTGGCGTTCCAATACACTTGAATGGACAACCCCGAGGTTCCTCGGACATGGTAACTGGCCCGGCGAGATCCCGAAGGTATACCGCTGGCCATATGACTACAGTAAGCCGGGTGCCAGGGAAGATTTTATTCCCCAGAATGTTCCGCTCTCCGTAACACCTGAATCCAATCTGCCGAGCGAAAAGGAAAAAGTGGACGCTGAAAACAGGCGAACAAAGGAAAAGTCAGTGAATGAAAAATAATATTACCGAATATACATTCTTCAGAAAAATAAGTCTGCTCACGCTGATAGCAGTTTATTTCCTGATCCTGGTAGGAGGTATTGTCCGGAGCACGGGTGCGGGAATGGGCTGTCCGGATTGGCCGAAATGTTTTGGGCAATGGATCCCGCCGGCCTCCGAGGAAATGCTTCCGGATAATTATAAGGAACAATATGTGAATGACAGGATTGCGAAAAATCAGAAATTTGCCGGTTATCTTGAAATGTTCGGTTTTGAAAAACAGGCGGAAATCATCCGGACCGATAATTCGATAAGACAGGAAACTACCTTCAACGTCATGAGGACATGGACCGAATATGTCAACCGCATCGTAGGGGTTGTCATAGGACTGCTGATTATTGTCAATCTCGCCGCATCGGTTAAATTTCTGAAATCGGACCCGGCGGTATTCATCTGGTCTGCCATATTGTTTATCCTGGTCGTTTTCCAGGGCTGGATCGGTTCGATCGTGGTATCCACCCATCTCACCCCATGGATGGTTACGCTTCACATGTTAATTGCTGTGCTGATCATAGCCATACTGGTTTACCTTGTATTCAGGTCCAGAAAAGCTGAGCTCCATATACGGCAAATAAATCATCACCGGTTTCTCAACATGCTGCTTGTTATCTCAGGGTTGATGATCGTTTTCCAGATCCTTCTGGGAACTCAGGTCAGGGAAGCCATCGATATGATTTCCTCGGCATTGAATTACAATCACCGTGAAGCCTGGATCGGATCATTGGGAACGGGATTTTATATTCACCGGTCATTCTCACTGGTGCTGCTTGCTGTGCAGGTGGGGATCCTGATCAACCTGTATATGAACAGGGTGGTTGCGGGTAAAATATACGATTTTGCAAGGTTCTTATTGATGCTGGTGGTGCTGGAAGTGGGACTTGGGGTCATCATGGCGTATTTCGGAATACCCCCATTTATCCAGCCATTGCATCTTCTCATTGGCATATTGATTTTTGGGGTTCAGTTTTTAATGATCTTAATGGTGAATAATAAAAAAATTGTAAGGGCAGAAAAAAAAGTATTGGCATAAATGGAATATAATCAGACACCGGTATTGGATTTTACTGCTGGCACGCTACTGAAAATAAGGGCTTATGTCGAGTTGCTGAAGCTACGGCTGTCATTCCTGGTGGTATTTTCGTCTGCGTTCGGATATGTTCTTGGGAATAAGGGCGTGTGGGACTGGCCATCATTCTTTCTGTTCTGCCTGGGTGGATTTATGATTTCTGGAAGTGCGGTTACATTGAATCAGATCTTTGAAACCTCATATGACAGGGTGATGAAGAGGACGAAGGACCGTCCCCTCCCTACCGGGAAGATAAATTCCCTTGAGGCATTTATTTATGCTGCCGGACTCCTGATGGCAGGATTTTTCATCATCCTGGTCTCTGCCAATATGCTTACGGCCATGCTTTCCCTGGTGTCATTGATACTGTACGCGTTGATCTATACACCGCTGAAAAGGGTAGGTCCGGTGGCGGTTCTGGTGGGAGCTATCCCGGGTGCCTTGCCACCCTTACTGGGATGGACAGCGGCTACGGGTACCATCGCCTTTGAAGCACTCATCATTTTCGGGATCCAGTTTATCTGGCAATTCCCGCATTTCTGGGCCATTGCCTGGATTGCTGATGACGACTATAAAAAAGCAGGATTCAAATTACTTCCGGGAAATGGTAAAAAAGACCTTAATACGGCCTTTCAGATCATGATATATACATTGTTCCTGATTCCCCTGGGATTATTGCCTGCCACATTCGGCCTGACGGGCATATATTCGGCAATGATAGCCACGGTTTGCGGAGTATTGTTTCTGGCTCAGACCTTCAGGCATATGAGGAATTGTTCACGGGAATCCGCTTTATGGATCATGTACGGATCGTTCATTTATTTGCCCATTGTGCAGATAGCGTTTTTATTTGATAAATTATGAAAATTAAGACACTGGAAAATATTGAAATTATCCGTGATCGTAAGGAATCTTCCATCAATCCACGGAAATTTATTGTATGGTTGTTTATCGCTACCATTGTCATGCTGTTTGCCGCACTTACCAGCGCCTATCTGGTGAAACAGGGGGAAGGCAACTGGCTGCATTTTGAGATCCCGGACATGTTCTGGGTAACCTCGGTGGTCATCATCCTGAGCAGCATCAGCATGCAGTTTGCCTATATTTCGGCAAAAAAGGATAATATCTCCTGGATCCGGGGCTGCTTATTGATTACCATGGTGCTGGGCCTGGCTTTTCTTGCCGGGCAGTATCTTTCTTGGGGTGAATTGGTCAGGCAGGATGTGTTCTTTGTTGGGAATCCGGCAGGCTCCTTTATATACGTGCTGACGGGGCTGCATGCGGTGCACCTGATCAGTGGTATTATATTTCTCGCCATTGTACTATATTCGGCGTTTAAATACAGAATACATGCTAAAAATCTGAACTCACTGGAAATGTCGGTGACCTACTGGCATTTCCTGGGAGGATTATGGTTGTATTTATTCTTTTTTCTGAAAATATATCATTAATATATAAATAGATTCATGGCAGTATCAGCAACAGTCACCAAAGATACACAGAAGAATATCTGGGATGGAGGCGTATCTCCCCTGAAAGCCAGTTATGGCAAATTGATGATGTGGTTTTTCCTCCTGTCGGATGCATTTACCTTCTCCGGGTTATTGATCACCTATGGTTTTCTCAGGTATAGTTTTCCGGCGTATGAAGGTTCCCTGAATGCCTTTAAACCTTCACAGGAATATTGGCCTGTTCCCGAGAAAATTTTCGATGCCGTGCCTTTTCTTCACGGGGTGCATCTTCCTTTGCTCTTTGTAGGCCTCATGACCTTCATCCTGATCCTGAGCAGCGTCACCATGGTACTGGCCGTGGAGGCGGGCCATCGGATGGATAAACAGGATGCCACCAAATGGATGTTATGGACAATCGTGGGAGGGCTTACCTTCCTGGGATGCCAGGCATGGGAATGGGGACATTTTATTCATGGAACGGAGGAAGGGCTGGCTTTATCGAATGGCGTGTTATTCCATGGAGCCAATCTGCAGTTGAATGAATACGGCCCGCCGCTGTTTGCCTCACTGTTTTTCTTCATCACAGGTTTTCATGGGATGCATGTGTTAAGCGGAGTCTTGTTGAATGTGATCATATTTTATAATATTGTTGTCGGCACCTATGAACGGCGGGGACATTATGAGATGATAGAGAAGGTGGGGCTTTACTGGCACTTTGTCGACCTGGTATGGGTGTTTGTATTTACGTTTTATTACCTGATTTAAATGGAACCAAGATGGATCATACAGAAAATATAACAGTTACACCAAAACCCGCGGATAAGGAAAAGATCAGAAAACTCTGGAAAATAGCCATGATCCTGGGTATTATCACGGCCATTGAATTTTTCCTTGCCGTTTTTATGCCCAGAGGGATCCTTCTCTACAGTGTGTTCATTGGATTAACCCTTGTCAAAGCATTTTATATCATTTCCGAATTTATGCATCTTAAATATGAAGTTAAATCACTGATCTGGTCAATCGCGATACCGGTAATTTTTCTGATCTGGCTGATCATAGCCTTAATGGCCGAAGGTGGTTCGGTTTTCAACATTAATTTTTAGTGTGGGTAAACCGTCAGGTAAACGCTGACGGGCCGGGATTATGATTGGTATATCAGGCTGCAATAAAACGTCAGGGTAATATGCGGGGTAAAGGAAAAAATAACGGCCTAAAATTTTTCATCATCATTTTCACACTCGTGGTGCCTGCCACGGTGTATGTTTTTTTAAGGGGTTTTGGTGAGAATCATTATGCGGTTCCTGTTTTTTATGAAAACGGGCTTTCACGGGATACAACTGAGTGCCCGTCAGATAATCTCCCGCATACGGTTCATATGAGCCTCCTTCCAGGCCATGTTCCGGGAGATCATCCGGCCGATATTTTTGACGATAAATTATCCGTCATCGATGTTGATATGGAACCCGGTGACCGCCTCGGAAATCCCGGATATTCCTTGAACCGTGTGAGTGATATTTTTGCCCGGAACCCGGCGGTACAATTTATTTTTATCAGACCTGGCCAGGGTGTGGATCATGTAAAACAATCACCGGCAAACGAACGTTTTATTTATGTTTATGGGACTGACCGGGAAATAACAGAATTTGCCAGGTGTGAACTGGTCCTCTTTGATTTTCCGGATGAAATCGACCGGGAAAACCGGCGGTTCGTATTGATCGATAACCGGGGGAAGATCAGGGGATATTACCCGTCCGGAGATTTTGATGAGATAGACAGGATGGTCCTGGAAATTAAGATTATTTTAAAAGAGGAGTTTGAATGACTGAAGTAAGACTGAAGGGAAAGCACACGGTTACCATTATGGTTGTATCAGTGATCATTCCGCTTGTGGTGGCTCTCCTGCTGTTTATGCCTGAAAAAATCAATTTATCCGGCGGATGGTCAACATTCCTTCCGCACCTCAATGGGTTTCTGAATACCCTGACCAGCGGGATTCTGCTGTTAGGTTATATTTTTATCAAAAATGGCCGGGTCAGCCAGCATAAAATAATGATGTCATCTGCCTTTGTGCTGGGCACTGTTTTTCTGATATCCTATATCACATACCATGCCACCACGGCTTCGACAATATTTGGTGACAGCAATGGGAATGGGATCCTTGAACTGCAGGAGGCGGCGGGAATCGGGGCATGGCGGTATATCTACCTGGCAATTCTTGTTTCCCATATACTTCTGGCGATTATCGTGGTGCCATTCGTGCTGTTTGCCTTCTATTATGCTTTGACAGCCCGTTTTGACATGCACAGGAAAATAGTCCGGTACACCCTGCCGGTCTGGTTATATGTATCTGTTTCGGGAGTTGTTGTATATTTGATGATCAGTCCGTATTATAATTAAAAAAAGATAATGATCAGGAAAATAACGGTTTTGTTCATGTTTCTGTCAATGATCCTCACCGGTATCGGGGTAAAAGCGCAATGCGCCATGTGCAGGGCTTCGGTTGAAAACAGCATCAGTGAGAACAGCGAAAGTTTTGGGGCGAGCCTGAATACCGGGATCCTGTATCTGTTTGTCATGCCGTATATCCTTGTGGCCCTTTTTGCCTGGCTATGGTTCAGGGGAAGGCGTAAAAATGAAAATAATTTCAGCATTTCGATCCGGCCTGGCAAAAAAGAGGTGTAAAAGCTGATAATCATTGCCGTCTTTTTTTTTCACCTCACCGGGCCCGCGTTTCGGTTGGCGCGTCCCTGCTGGCGGGTGTCCTCCGACTCTAGGTTGGTGCGCGTCTCCCGACTCTCAGTTGGCGCGTCCCTGCTGGCGCGTGACACTGGCGCGTGACACTTTAGTGACACCTGATTCAGGATAATAAGAAATAAACAATCATTTTTTATCTTAAAGTCATCATATTTGTCAAATATTTAATACTTATTTTTTTGAAGATCCGCTATAAATATTTATTCATCTCATTTTTGCTTCTGATCGCCGGAGTACTAATACATTATCTCTATGTCAATCATATTCAACGCCAAGAGATATATGCCGGGCGGATTTCAAAAAAGATCCAGCGGTCATTGTACCAGGTGAAAAATGACCGGGAACGGATCCTCGAGTATATTGAAGATTCGGATACCCTGATGTTTACTGACCTGAATGAACTGGC
>JAGTVG010000319.1 GCA_018224645.1 Cyclobacteriaceae bacterium | reverse complement strand
TCTGTAAATAATTTCCGGATGTAAGGACAGCGGGTTTGTGGATTTGAGGATTTGTGGATGGAGTCAATCCTTCAATCATTCATTCATCAATCATTCCTTGAACGGTGAATTTGCAGATATCCACCTTCCCGGCTACCTATTCGCTTATCCGCGTTTCCACTTTACCCGCCGAAACTTTATCGTTGGCAGGGTTCCCGTTTCCGATTCTCCATGTCATTCAAATTCAAGCAGATAATAACAGGTCTGGTATGCTGCGCCGTCCAGCCGGAAATTGTTCCTTCCCGGATCTATTGTCCTTCCCGTCTTCCTCCCGATATGATCCAGCACATGAATGAGCGGCGTAGTTTTGCCCCTGATATGAATATCCGCCACCACACCCTCCATTTTTACGGGAGGAGTTCCAGCCGATAATAATTTGGTTCCATCTTCATTATATTCCATGCCCGAATTTTCTGCCCGGGCAATTGTAGTGATTAAGATCCTGCTGGCGTCAATGATGGAGTGGTATCTGTCAAGGCTCGTCATGATGATCACCCCGAAGGGATTTGCCATCGTTATTTCAAAATTTTCAAGTACAACATTTATGTTTCCCGCAAATCCCACAATTCCCTGGGTGCCATCGGTATCAATGGTAAAATATCCCTGCTCCTTGTAATTCCAGGTCAATTCTCCTGTTGAAGAGGAGATCACCTTTCCAACCGGATTCCAGTAATCCTTGAATTCCGGGACCTTGGTTTCTTCCGGATCATCCGTGAAATTTATGGCCACTTTTCCAATGGCAAGCGTTTCATGAGGTACCTCGCCCGCAAAACTCTTTACATCATAATCCTGGCTCACCTGTTCCACTAGGCCGAGTTCTCCTTCGGCCAGCCCGGCCGGGGATATATTCCGGATGATCAGGAGATCACTTTCGGTGATATCATTTCTGTAGATCATCCTGGCCAAGGCAGGGTATAACGGCAGATGCAGGGGGGATTCGACATTGTATACGCCATGGTTTTCCGATTCTACGGTACGCGTATAAAATGTTTTGTTTGAAGCAAAAGCATAGGAAGCATCCCAGCCCTGCAGTCCCATGCCATATACGGCAATGATGGGGGCAGCCTCGGCAATCCACTGGTTGGGAAGTAGACTCATCCATTCTGAAAAAGCGAAAGGCCTGTCGATCACCATCTGTAAACCCGTACTTAACAATCCTGAACCGGGTGCTGACACCATGGCCTGATTCCTCACTTTTCCCGTATCCAGGCGGTGACCGGTGCCGCCGCCAAAATAATTATGCCTGTCGATAAAGCCTGTATTATAATCGGCGAGTACATTATAGAGATGCAACAGTCCGCTGCCAGCCTGCCAGCAGGAACCGACAATGGGTCCTTGATAACCGGTTTCCCGGATTGCCTGGATGAAGCGTTCATAAAATTCGATCTGTTTTTCATACAGGAACCGGCCTTTATCCAGGAAATCCTGTTTCATAGGCCTGTTTTCTTCCAGGGCCAGGTTATATTCTTCGGAAAAAACATGATGGTTCGGATTGGGATAAATATTCATCTTTTCCAAAGTTTCTTCCCCGGGAAGATTACCGGCCCCCCAGGCTTTTTCGAGTGCTTCCTGGGATCCATATTTTTTCCGGAGCCATTCCGAAAACTGCCGGCTTAACATGTTTTTATAGGTGGGCGTCTGTTCAAGTGAAGCCTCGATCGCACCCCAGAAAATGTTATCCTCATTCTGCAGTTCAATAAAGTTCAAAGCAGGGTCATCGGCATATTTTTTCCCGGTATAGGGATTGAGGTGGTTAAGCATGTTTACCGTAAGTTCAATGTTCAGATCCTGGAGATCCCTGGCAAAATTCACCAGTCCTGACGTGGCCGAATTCAGATGAGACCACGGCACTTTAATTCCGGCAATTTCATCGTATGCCGCCAACCGGTCTCTGTCTGCAGGCCCGGGTCTATGTCCGTAAATGTGGGACCAGCCCGTATAAATGCCGTTTTCTTTCAGCTTGGCAAAAAAATAATCCATCCTTTCAAGCATCTCCGGGTCAAGGACCGTGCTCGTCTCTCCTTTCAGCGCAGGACTTGTGAACTTATGAAACCTGACCGCATTGACCCCGAAATTCGCCAGGTATTCCACCCATTCATCCGCTTCCCTGTTTTCGACATAGGGTTCCTGGCTGCAGATATTCACCCCCCAGAATTTGACAGGGGTCTCATCTTCGAAAGTAAATGAACCATCTTTCATATCCACAAATCCATGTTTCCCGGCAGGGGCATCCAGCCAATCCTTCATCATAATTTCACTGTTTTCAAAATCCCTTTCAGGTGAAAAGACAAACCATTTGGTATCAAAGGATTTTTCAGGCTGGCAATGCCATGCAGTAATAAGGATCAGGATGATCACTGTATAAATAGCGTGTTTCATTTTATAATAAAAATCAAACTGATGAATAAAAACAAGTGAAAGGACCCGATTATCCGGGACCTGACAGGCTCACTCGAGCCACTCACTCAACAGCTCCTCATACGATAGGCCTTCTGAATCTCTGATCTGAAAATGGCTCTCCCGGTTATTCCCAGGGTACGAATTTTTTATCACCTGGATGTCCCGGTGATTATTCGGATCCTGTAGAATATCCCCATTCTGGTCCCGGACATCGATCATGAATAACCTTTCAGGGGCTAACAAGGCAGCCAGATCCGGAAGATCATAGTCCTTAACACAGTCCGGCACTGAGGATTGAATATACCTGGGATGATATTTTTTATTTTGAATCAGGCTGCGATAGGAGACAAGTGGGTTTATCAGGACTATACGATTAAAATCATTGTTAACAGCCATGGCGTGAAGCAGATCTGCTGAAAGAAAATCCCGGCTGACCGCATGGAGATTCCCTGGTTTTATAGATAATTCTTCCCCGGCAAATTTTGCCAGCTGCCGCATATCGGCCATTCTTAATCCGACAGGACTTTTCCCTGTCAGGATACCCGCGAACCATTGGTTGTAGGAGGTATGTTCCATATAGGCATCCCCAGTCAGATAGCCCGGTCCAAGTTCACCAAACCCCGCGATATCCGGAAGGATCACATGATACCCTTTTTTATTGAACCACAGGGCCAGGCTGTCACCCGTTATTTCTTCCTCCTTTCCTTCAGGATTAAATATGACCACCGCCTTTTCCGCCTGTTTAGTAACGGGTTTCATCACCAGCACCGGCAGATAATAGTTTCCGCCCCCCGGAACAAGATATTTTTCCAGTAAGGAATGGTCCATTATTTCCCTGCCGGAAAAAACAGGGTCTCCTTCCGTTACAGGCGGGGTATACCCGGAGATATCTCTTATCCTTTCCTTCAGATCGATGGGATTTACATCGCCAGCCCTGCGTTGCCGGTCCAGTTTTTCAAAAAGAAGTCCGGATCTTTTATTGTTCAGGCTGAAAACCGATTCTCCATCGAATTCGGGGATCACCTGGCCCGTGCCACTAACCTGGAGTTCCGCGGGATCGTAAAGGGTTACTTCCATGTCAATTACATTTCCCGGAAAATTCAGATGTTCTTTAAAGAAGGAATAAAGGGCTTCACGGTTTTTAAGGGTGGTCTCGTGTTCGGCATCATCTTCTGACATAGACACCAGGCCGGGTTGACCCAGGGTTTCGTAGACTTTCTTAACCTCCCGGTAGGTATCCCGTGCCCCCTGGATGCTGAAAAAATCACGGGTGGTGCTGATGATTATCGCAGGTTTGGGAGCCCGTACCTCAAGCAGGTCTGCGAGATCCAATTCTTTTTCAAGGAAACCGGGGAAATTCTGTTCTGCGTCCTGGGGCCCTATGGATTTGAAGATATATTCAAATCCTGTCATGTAACATTCGGGAGCGGTCACCCTGATGCGGGGATCAAACGCCGCAATATAGGCCGATTGTGTGCCACCCCCCGACCTGCCGGTGATGCCCAGCCGGTCAGGATCAACCTCGGGACGGGTCAGAAGATAATCAACACTTCGTATCCCATCCCAGATCATATACCAGGCGAGGGAACTTCCGGAAATAAAACATTGACCACCCGGATAGGAATGTTCATGTGTGGGTGTCCTGAAAATGGAATTCTTACCCTGTTCATCCAGATATTGCAGTCTTTCACCCTGCCCGACCGGATCGAAAGCCAGCACTACATTGCCTTTTTTCACGAGGTTTATGATCATATGCTGATAGACCTGTGAACGGAAGGATTCGAAAGTATGCCCGCTGCAATACAAAACAGCAGGAGCTTTTCCCTGCAGATTATCCGGGATAAAAATGGCGGCCGTTACGAAAAATCCTGGTTGTGATTCATAAATTATTTTTTCGACATGGAATCCATCTCCATTTAACCTGCCTGTTACCCTGGGATTCAGCGGGGTTTTTTCGGGGAAACTACCAATGATATCATCTAACCTCTTCCTTACCTCCCTTTGCCTTTCGAGCCAGTCCTCCTTCGATTTTAACCCTGATACTTCCAGACTTCTTTTTTCCAGTTGATGGAGCGCGATTTCAGACAGGTGTTTATACAATACATTGGCATGGTCAGAATAATATTTCCAATAGTCGAACAAGGGTGAAATTTCCTGGCCCCTCAGGCCAGATCCATACATCAGCGCCAGCAATAAGGCAATGGAGAAATATTTTTTCATTGAAATATTATTTAAATCCGAACTTGATCGTTTCACTTGGTTTAAATCCCAGGCGGTGAGCTATGGCCAGAATGGTAGCATCCGGCTGGATGGGGATCGGTTCCTGGTATACCAGCCATGTATTTACAATGCGCTGATCCTTATGCCATATCTGGTATCCGATCGAAGCTCCCCGGGTCGCCGTCTTCAAAACAACCCTTCCGCCCTGGACGCTGAATTCCGGTGGTTCTGTTTCCGGCTGAATCCCTTCAGGCCAGAACATTTCAAGGATTTCCTTTTCAGGAATATTCCCCATATCGTGGATCCGCGACATCCAGTGGTCGCATTCCTCCCTCAGTTCCACAAGTTTTTTAAAATATCCGGGATCCTCAGCAAGGTTTTGCAGCTCATGAGGGTCGTTCCAGGTATCGAAAAGTTCCTCACCGGGTTTTTCATCCCGGAACCACTGGGCCTGGTATCCGTTCAGGCTGTCTTGCTCGTGCAGCCTCAGTAATTCCTGCATGATCCCCATTTGTTCGCGGTATTTTACGGGCAGATAATAAGGCTTGTCCGGATGGAAATTCCGCAGGTATTTATATTGTTTGTCGCGGACTGCCCTGATCATATCCACCTGGGCATCAAAACGGTCCGCCGCCGCATGAATGTATTTTCTTGGTTTCCCGGATTTAGACTTGCCAAGAAAGGCCTGTCCCTGCACATGGGCAGGTATCCTGATCCCTGCAATTGAAAAGGCCGTTGGAGCAAAGTCAATGAAGCTGATCAGCTGATCATCATAGGCGCCTGCACCGGCCTGCCCGGGATAACGGATGATCAGGGGAACCTTGATGCCGCTGTCATAGATCAACCTTTTCTGCCTGGGCAATGGGCCTCCATGATCGCTGTAAAAAAAGACCACCGTACTGTCCATCAAACCGTCTTCTTCCAGTTGCCGCAGGATCACCCCGACCTGCCTGTCCAGTTCCACGATGTTTGAATAGACCCGGCGAACATCCTGCAAAGATTTTTCAGTTACCGGGAGGTAGGGAGGGACAGGAACCTCCGAATCGGGAGGAATATTAAGATCCCATTCCTCCGGGAGTATCATTTCACCAAAATCTGCCTTGTTTTGGGATGATACCGGGAAATCCGGATCCAGGTAACGCATCAGCTGTTTCCGGTATGGACTGGTCACATGTCCTTCATGGGTCACCCCGAAATTAAAAACGGCAAAAAAGGGCATTCCGGCAGGCTTGTCCCGCCAGTGTGCCTGGAGGCTGGATTCATCCCATGCGGTTACAGGATGCTGGAACTGGTAATCGGTTTTGTCATTGTTTGTACAGTAATAACCATTTTCCCTCAGGACCTGGCTCATCATTTTTACCTCCGGAGGGGGTACTACCTCGTACAATACCATGCCCAACTGATCCATATGGGATTTTACATATTGTACACGCATGTTATGGCCGCCAAGGCCGGAAGGATACATCCCAGTGGCAAGGGCCAGGCGGCTGGGTGCACAAACCCCCGAGGGTGAAAAGGCATTGGTATACCGGACTCCCTCAGCGGCCAGCATGTCAAGGCTCGGTGTCTGCACGGTTGAATCGCCGTATGCCGGCAGGATCGGGCTGAGATCTTCGGCAACCAGCCAGACAATATTCGGGCGGTAGGGCAGACCCTTCAGTGGGTGGGACTCTAATTTTCTCCCGTAATTCGGGAATTCCATTGACATCATATTCCCCTGGCAGGACAGGAGGATTGATGCGCTCAACAGGATCCATGGAAATTTTATTTTCCTCATGATTAACTCAGGTGTATTTCAGTTTTAAATTTATCTCCTGTCCACCATCGATCTGATATTTTTTGAATGATGGATCGGAATTTTCAACCTCACCCAACCTGACTTTTTCCCGGGGATCGAGTTCCAGGTAGCCCGTCATTTTTACGGGTAAATGGATAATTATTTTCCGGTTCCCTGTAATTCCCTGCGACTCAAAATGAACCGGTCCCTGTACGGTCTGGGCAACGATCCTGGCCGATGATAAATCACCGAGCTGGGGTTTGATCTTTATTTTTCCGAATCCAGGGCTCAGGGGATGCAGGCCCAGCAGGCCCATATAAATGAGATACAGCGGGGCTACAGGACAATGGCTCCACTGTGAACCTGAATCCGGATGGACATCCCAATTCTCCTGCAGGGTATTGTTCAGGTTTACCGAAGGCATGGCAGCCCAGATATTCCGTAATTCATTGATCACGACATCCATCCGGTTACCTTTTGCCAGTGCCCAGTATCTCCATCCGGCATTGGCCGGGTAGGATAGACCCATGCTGGCGGGTTTATCGGCCAGCATGTTCAGCGCATTGCCGACCGACGCCGACGGAAGCTGGTCAAAAAGGATGGCTGTGGCCAGTGAGCGGTCACAATACCGCGGTCCCGGTTCCCCGGATAGCCAGGGTTTGTTGATGACGAGACTCTGTTCGTTCCGGGAATAGAACCGGTCCATGACCGCCTCCAGGATCGTCGACGAAAGTTTCAGGGCATCTTTTTGATTTACATCATCCTTGAGGGCATCGCATAGCGGGGCCAGCGCATGGCTCAGCATGGCTGATGCGTACAGGTTATATGCACATTGTTTATGTTTCTGTTCCTTGTATGCATTGTGATCGATCCAGACATAAGGAATGCCGATATTTTCTACAGGCAACAGCCCGTCATCTTCGTTTATGATTTTTTTCAGATAGTTTTTAAATACAAGCAGCCGGGGATACACCTCCCGGAGGACGTCCAGGTCACCTGTATATAAATAATAATAGTAGGAATCGAAATTGAAGCCAATGCTGTGGTCGAGGATAGGCCCCCACCGGGTGAGATCCAACTGCCTTTCCATAAGCCGGGCAAGCCTGTCGTAGGCAGGCCAGCTGTCAAGGAAATATCCGTCGTATGTTAGTCCCTGGCTGAAGGTGTTCAGGTACCTTGCAGGCAGCCTGTATTCTCCAAAAGTATAAAAAATCGCGTGAAGCTGGTGGCCCACATCCCCGCTGTACTGCTGGCGTTCGCGTCCCATGCCGTCGACAATGGTTTCCTGCGCGGCATTGTGGATGGTATTGACGGACGCATTGATCACCTTTTGAACCCGTTCATCGCCCAGAAGGATCTCCGGCTGATTCGGCCAGTCGTACCGGCGCCGTTTAATGCCTGGTTTCGATACAACCACAGGGCCTTCCGTGTTATGAATATGGATCTGCATCCACCGGAGACTTTCAAAATCAAAGGTCCTGAAATGGTTGATGCCGTTTTTACAGATAAACCGGGTCCAGGAATGAAAATGGTTATTCATCAGGGGATCATCCGTATTGATTTGATGCCCTTCCTGGACAAGCAGTTCAACCACCGTTCCCGCTTGGGCTTTGATGGAGAAAAACGGGAATCCCACCATCTGTTCATCGAATTCAAAGGTAAGCAGGGCGGCTGAGTCCAGGCCCCCTGTGAACGACCATTCATTTTCACCTTCGCTGGTGACTTCCAATTCACCTTTAACTTCATAGGCCCCGGGGGTGACCATCTGAAAATAGGTCTCCGGAGAATGGATCCATCGAAGCTGTTTTTTCTCCGATAGTTTCCCGGTGAGAATATCCTTTTCAAGGATCGGGGGGATAATCCTTTCCCTTAATTCACAATTTTCCGGTTGACCCTGGATCTCGAGCATGTATTCCGGGTAGTCGGAACAAAGGGCAGGCAGGTCGGATGCATTGTTGAGTACCATCACTTTTCGCCAGGATGATGAAGGGGTAAAAGCCGCTGAACTCCATTGGTCAGGATACAACCGGTTATCAAATTCCTCCTGGAACGATCGGAGATACCATCTTTTATACTGGCCGGGTTTCCACGCCCCGGCAATATCGCATTCCCAGGAATCATCACTGATGATCCGCACGGGTGATCCGCTTGTAT
>JAGTVG010000318.1 GCA_018224645.1 Cyclobacteriaceae bacterium | reverse complement strand
ATCCCGATCCCGGACCGTACGGTCCCTATATAATCCGCCTTGAAATGCCTGGCGGTAATGGCTCCGTAAGTGGTGTAATTGTTTGTAAAAATGCTGTCGGGGGAATCCCCGCCGGTGTCGTCCTCGATGGCATAACCGGCGGTGATGGAATTCCCGAAAAATTCGATCACCCTTCCGTTTCCTTTATCAGGGGCTGAAAAGCTGCCATTTACCAGTTCGAATCCATGAAAAACCGTATGTCCCCTGTCCCATTCAGTCCGTTTGATGACCTCGATCTTATGAACTTTTTCCTGCAATCCTGCTGCCAGAAGATAACTCCGGTTTCCAGAATCCAGCCTGATGTACCGTAAGCTGTCGCCATTAAGTACAATGTTGAAATAATTCCCACCCCTTTCATCTTCTAGCAGGATCTTTAGGCTATCTCCTTTAAAATTGATTTCTATTTCCGACCCGGACCAATAAATTACGGGAGCCTTTTTATTCCGCTGATTGATCCTGCCGGTATACCGGATATGGGGTGAATCCGATTCCAGACAAGTGATGGTATAATCCAGCTCACAACCTGCAATGAAAAATGATACGGGAATAAGTAATAATAATATTGGATACCTGTACACCATGATGATATCTTTAAAATCCGCAGGAAATTTAATATTCGTCCGGCTCAATAAAAAATACAGTTAAAATATATTATCAAAGTTCATCTGTCCAATGAAAACTTTTACAAAATATTCATCGCAGGATTAAAATAATTATCCGCTTATTCCCTACTTTTAAAGACCAAATAGACGACTACCATGAAATGGCGCAGCAGAAGACAAAGTACCAACATTGAAGACCGCAGAGGGCAATCCGGCCGCGGGATGGGAAGAGGAGGCTTTTCACCGTTAATAATCGGATCGTTGATCAAAGTGCTCTTTTCAAAAACTGGCCTGATCATTGTCGGTCTGTTCCTGGTTTTTTCGTTCCTGACCGGAAATAATCCGCTGAGTTTACTGGGGCAGTTGATTGGTGGCGAACCGGCTGAAACCACCTCCGCTGCTTATCAACCTGGCCCTGAAGAAGAAATGCTGGCGGATTTCAGCGCTACCGTACTGGCCGATACGGAGGATATCTGGAATCGGCTGATGGATAATTACCGCGAACCGACGCTTGTACTTTTCACCAACAGTGTTTCTTCTGCCTGCGGTTTTGCATCCAGCGCGACAGGACCTTTTTATTGCCCGGCAGATGAAAAATTATACCTGGATCTGAGTTTTTTTCAGGAAATGGAAGATAAACTCAATGCTCCCGGTGATTTTGCCCAGGCCTATGTCATTGCCCATGAGGTTGGGCATCATATCCAGAAGATCATGGGAATAACCGATAAAATGCAAAGCCTCCGTGGCCGGCTTTCGGAAAAGGAGTATAACCAGTATTCCGTCAGGCTGGAACTTCAGGCGGATTTTCTGGCCGGTGTCTGGGCCCATCATACCCAGAGTCTTAATCAGATTCTTGATGCAGGTGATCTTGAAGAAGCCCTGGATGCGGCCAATGCCATCGGGGATGACCGGCTGCAGAAACAGTCTACAGGCAGGGTCGTACCGGATTCTTTTACTCATGGAACTTCAGCTCAACGCATGCGATGGTTCAAAAAGGGATTCGATACGGGGGACCTTTCGCAAGGGGATACCTTCAATGCTGAAACACTCTGAAGAAGCGGGTCCATTGAATGAGATACGGAAATATTGATGATCTTCGGGTACTTCCGCAGGTGATCCTGGGAGTGTCAATAGATATTTCAGGATCTCTGAATGAGAACCTGATGGTAGAAAGTGGGAAAAAAATCATCCTGGTCCATGAAGGAGACGCTGATGGCGGAAAATGAGAACCTGATGGCGGATAGTGGCGGATTGAAATTCACAGGTTTTCCATCCACCGCCTGATTTTTATCCGGCTTTCCTTCCGGAAATAATGATCCCCGTTGATTTATAAAATGCTGGCGGCTTCACTTTATGCTGAAAAGATCATCAAGATTCTCCAAGGCAGCAGTAAATCCTTCCTTAAAGCCCATTTCTATAATCTTCTCCAGATCAGCAAGTTTTTCATAGGTAATCTGGACAGAAACCTCAGTTGAGTTCTGCAATTCCCTGAATTCGACATTCCAGACAGATCTTGGAAACGAATCATCGATATTTCCATTTTCGTCACAAAAAGCATCCAGGCCTGAATAGGATTTGAGCGGTACAACTGACTTAAAATCTGCACGGCACCAATGTTCGGTTCCATCCGGGCCGGCCATTGCATAAAGCCAGTATCCTCCTTCCCTGAAGTCCATGGTCCTGGTTCTGACCTTCCAGGGTTTGGGTGCCCACCACTGGTCAAGGATCCGGCTTTCCGTCCAGGCAGTCCATACTTTTGAAATGGGTGCTGAAAATTCTCTTTCAACGTTGATTTTTTTGTTTTCCTTATCAACGGAAAACTTCATTAATAGATTACTTCTCATGGTTGTTTGATTTTAGTTTAAGTAATACTTTGTCCAGTTGATTAAAACGGTCTTCCCACATCTCGCGGAATGGTTCCAGCCAGTCAGAGACTTCTGCAAGTTTCTCCGGTTGTAAGGAACAGTAACGTTCCCTTCCTTCCCTTGTAATGGATAAAACACCACATTCCTGCAATATTTTCACATGCAGGGAAATTGCCTGCCGGCTCTTGTCAAACTGACTGGAAATTGTATTCATGTTCTGTGGATTCCGGGCAACAAAATTGATGATCTCTCTTCTTGTCGGGTCGGCAATTGCCTGAAATATGTCTCTTCTTGGTTCCATAATTAATTACGCAAGCATTTACTTGCAAATATATATGCAAGCAAGTGATTGCGCAAATTTATTGACAGTTTTTATTGAATATCCCGGGGGTATGATTTTTCGTCTGAATATCTACGGCAGTCGCCCGGGTTGGGGGCCTTCCTGAGTTTGTTTCCCGGGATTCAGGGCAAAATTAAGGATTGAATCATGTTTTTCATCAAAGTTTTGTTATCTTGAAAGTTTGAAAAGGCACATATTCAATAAGATATCCGGGTTATTGTCCGGATTGAAAAACAAAACAAACATCATGGAATTATCTGTTGGACAAAAAGCAAGACGGAGTCTGACACTTACCGGGGATCATGTCAGAAAATTCGCAGAAATCAGCGGCGATCACAATCCGCTCCATTTCGATGAATCATTTGTATCCGGGACCAGGTTCAAAAAACTTATGGTACAGGGTGGTCTGACCACGGGTCTCCTTCATGCCCTTGTTGCCATGGATATGCCCGGTCCCGGTACGGTATTCCTGAGCCAGAACTGGAAATTCACTGCCCCTGTATTTATTGGAGATACCATCACGGCAGAGGCAGAAATTGTAAGCATCCACAGGACAAAACCGGTAACACAATTGAATGTCAGGGTAACCCGCGGAGAAGGTGAAACGGTATTGGAAGGAGAAGCCTGGTGTTATACATTTACTCCGGAAGCATAAATACAAGGCATGGATCATCGGAAATGGGTATTGCCCATCATCGTTCTGTCCCAGTTTTTCTGCACCTCCCTCTGGTTTGCAGGGAACGGGGTGATGAGCGACCTGGTAAGGGAATTTGACCTGAAAAATTCCGCATTGGGACATCTGACTTCTGCCGTTCAGTTAGGCTTCATTACCGGAACCCTGATTTTTGCGCTGTTAACCATCGCAGACAGGTTTTCCCCTTCAAAGGTATTTTTCTTCAGTGCCCTCGCAGGAGCCCTATTCAACCTGGGAACCATCAATGATCAAAATAGTCTGGCCAGCCTGCTGATTTTCCGCTTTCTCACAGGATGTTCCCTTGCCGGCATTTATCCCGTAGGCATGAAGATAGCGGCAGATTATTATCAGAAAGGTCTTGGAAAATCCCTGGGATACCTGGTGGGTGCCCTCGTTGTCGGTACTGCCTTTCCGCATTTGTTAAAGGATTTTTCAGGCCAGCTTCCCTGGCGGATCGTATTGATGGTCACCTCTGCACTCGCCATATCCGGAGGATTGTTGATGCTGACGCTGATCCCGGATGGTCCCTTCCGGAAACCGGGACAACAACTGGATCCAAGGGTATTGTTCAATGTTTTCAGGAACAGGAAATTTCGCTCGGCCGCATTCGGTTATTTTGGCCACATGTGGGAATTATATGCCTTCTGGGCATTCTTACCGGTCATGCTGACCTATTATTCTGAAATAAATCCTTCGGTCGAATTTAATATTCCGTTTCTGTCGTTTCTGATCATCGGATTGGGAGGACTGGCCTGCGTGGCAGGAGGATATATATCCCGGAACCTGGGAGCCAGGAGAACGGCATTCACTGCATTATTCCTTTCCTGTGCCTGTTGCATCCTTTCCCCCCTGGTCTTTCATGCGGGTTCGGGAATCCTTTTGACCGTATTTTTTATATTCTGGGGACAGGTGGTCATCGCTGATTCACCCCTGTTTTCAACCCTGGTGGCGTATCATTCATCCCCGGAAACCAAGGGCACCGCGCTGACCATTGTAAACAGCATCGGATTTTCCATCACGATCGTCAGCATTCAGGTGATCAATTCGATCAGAGGGATTATCGATCCGGAATTCATCTACATGATCCTGGCCATCGGGCCTGTATTTGGCTTATTTGCTTTATTTGACAGAAAACAAAGACCGGAATACACGTTGAGAAACGAATAACAATGATTCCTTTTTTGGCCAGGTAAAATCATATTCACTTAAATAACCATTCAACGACCGGCATCAGACTTTCTTCAGATGAAATGATCCGTAGATTTTCCGTCATGCCCATATTTTTATATACCTCCCGCGGAAAATTCATT
>JAGTVG010000317.1 GCA_018224645.1 Cyclobacteriaceae bacterium | reverse complement strand
TCCTATGAATCGGCGAAACATTCCAATGAAGACAAATTTTTCGGGGAAAAGGAGGAAAACTCCCTGATGCTGGTGGAGATGAAGAACCTCTCCCAACTGGCAGAGGATCTCTCCGGTCTTGCTGAGGAAAAAGCCTATGTGAGGGATGTTTATGATTTTGGGTTATCCACCCGAAAAGATCATAAGAAATTACAGACAGAGCTGTCAATCCTCGCTTTTAAAAAGCGGGTGAAACTGCCCAATGCTATAAAAAAAGAGGACCAGGATATATACAGGAATATCCACAAGATCAGCGATAGAAAATCTTTTGATCATTTGTATCTCGATGAAATGAGTAAGGTATTGGAGTTACTGGCAGAAATGTCAGTCCATTTTCTTGAAGAAGGGCAGGATACCCAGATGCGGAATTTTATCACCAAGCATTCAGGTGTGTTTAAAAGTGAAATTAAACGTATCGATATGATCCGTGATTATATGGGTAAACCGGTTTCGGAAATTACATCGAAACAGAAATGAACTATAAAAAGTACTTCTTTCAATCCTAATTTATATTCCAGGCTGGCTCGTGGTTCCTGAATTATTTATTTAATTAGGGTAGTGCTTCTCCACGGCCAGCTTTTTTTATTTTTGAATGATTGAATGATTGAATGATCGAATGATTGAATGATCGAATGTTTGATGGATTGAATTGCTTTTATAAACACCCCGGAACTGGTACGGAAATCCATCTTTGCTCATTTTCGATGGCGTCAATTTACCTGCCCTGGCACGGATATCAATCCGTGTCTACCTTTTAAAACATCGCCTTATCTGATCTGGCCTGGATATCGATCTATGCCCATTTTACACAATAAAACAGGCCTTTTTCCCAACATTCCTGTACTTCCAGCCATAAATTCGGATACCAAACGGGAAGATAGCGTCCGGTGTGCTAAATTGAATGTAAAACATTGATATCTTTGTCAATTAATAACAGGGATATCTATGTTCCGTTGCTTTTTAATACTTATACCATTAATATATTTATTCCCAATAACAGGTGCAGGCCAGGATCCGGATGAATATTCCCTGCAGGAATGTATTGATTATGCCCTTGAAAACAGTTATCAGCAACGATCGCTGGAACTGGAAATCCGGGAACGTCAGGCAGGTTTCAACCAGAAAAAATCCGCCTTTCTACCCACCGTCGATTCTTATGTGGATTATGTGAATTATTTTAATGATCTGCCTACCTATATTTTCCCTGCCAGTGAAGGTTCCATTTTATCGGGCGGGACATCGGAAGGCTTCTACCCTGTTGAACTGGGCTTACCTCATAATATGAATATTGGCCTTAAGATCAACCAGGTGGTTTATGATCAGGACTTTTTCCTTGCCGGCAGATTCAAAAATAATTTATCCGCAATCAATCAATTAAATAATCAGTTGACCCGTGAAGAAATCATATACAACGTATCCCAGACATTTTACCAGGCGGCTTCGTTAAAATCCCAGATGGATCTTATCGCTTATCATTTTGAAAGGCTCGATAGAATTGAAAAAATGCTGGATTCCCAGATAAAGAACGGATTTGCCAGGGAATCTGAAAGAAGTAAAATCCGGATCAACCGGTCAAAACTGATCACCGGGAAAAACCAGGCCGAAACCGGCTTCAAACAGATGATGGATTATCTCAAATTCCAGATGGGCATGCCGGTGGAAGATGAATTGACAATTTCCCTGGAGAATATAAATCTTGAGGAGAAGCCTGTTCCGGATACGGTTCAGGTAAAAAACAATATCATGATGCAGCTTCTGGAATCCCGGATGGAAATCAGCCAGCTTGAGGAACAGCAGATCAAAAATGATTTTTATCCAAAACTCAATGCATTTGCACAATTCAGGTTCCAGGCCCAGCGGGAGGCTTTTGATTTTTTCAGCGGAAATGAATCCTGGTACCTGATCAATCTTTTCGGGATCAGGCTTGATATTCCAATCATTCATGGTGGTGAAAAGCGGAGAAGCCTGGAAATGATGGAAATAAAAAATACACAGATGGAACTTGACAGGATCCGGCTTATGGAAAACCTGAAAATCGAGTATTCGAATTCAAAAAATGAACTTTTAAACAGCAGGGAGGCAGCCACCCTGCAGGAAGAAAATGTGGAACTTGCCCGGGAGGCATTCGAACAGACAACGGCGTTGTTCACTGAAGGCCTTGTCCCGCTCAATGAACTTCTCGAAACGGAAGCCACATACCGGGAAATGCAGTCTGAACTTTCAACAGCCCGGTACAAATGGAAACTGGCAGAACTCAAATATTTAAAAACAACCGGAAACCTGCTGAACCATATTGAATGAGGTAAAAAATGAAAAAACTACTATTCATTATCCTGTTTATCGTTATGGCCGTTGCCCTCTTTTTTGCACTCCGGTCAAATAAAAATAAACTGGATATGAAACAAAAAATTTCCGAAAGCCAGCTGGAAAAAATACCGGTCAGGATCGATACGGTGAAAAAAAGGATGATGGGAGAAAATTATGATTTTGCCGCCATGATGAATCCTGAAAAAGAATTGATGGTAGTCTCACAGACCCAGGGAGAAGTCGAACAGGTAAATGTCAAGGTGGGGGATCATGTGAATAAAGGCCAAATCCTGGTCAGGGTGGATGATGATATTCTGCAGGCAAATCTCATGGTGGCTGAAGCCAATTTTGAAAAGGCCAAAAAAGATCTTGAACGGTTTGAGAATATGATCGAAGAGAATGGGATCACCCAGGATCAGCTTGAAAAGATGAGCATAAACCTGAAAAATGCGGAAGCTAATTATTTAACGCTTGTCAAAAGGATAGACCAGACGACCCTTGAAGCACCTTTTGAGGGATTTATTAACCAGCTGTTCACAAAAGAAGGTGCCATGCTTGGTCCCGGAACTCCGGTATTTGAGATTGTGAATATCAGAAAATTTAAACTGAGTCTGAATGTAAGTGAAACTGAGATCATTACCATCAGGGAAGGCATGAAGGCTGAAATCAGACCCAAAGCTGTTGATTCCGTATTGCTGGAAGGAACAGTTTCGTCAAAAGCCATAAGTTCCGGAATGTCACAACAATATTCGGTTGAGGTGATTGCTGAAAACACCTACCCGGAATTCCTTAAGGGAGGAATGCTGGCTCAGGTGCGGTTGATCCCTGAAACCGGCGAGGAAATTTTATCGGTTCCACTGGATATTATCAGGAATGACGAAGGAAGTACCTATGTTTTCAGGGTTTCTGATCATGTGGCCATAAAAACCTGGATCAACACCGGCAGAAGGAGCAACAATTACATCCAGGTTACAGATGGGCTTTCTGAAAATGATCTTGTGGTAATCACAGGCATGGATAATCTGACTGATGGTCAGGAAGTGCGAATAATTCAGGAAAGATCGGACCGGATAAGATGAACATTAGCAGAATTTCCATCGAACGGCCGACAATTGTGGCCGTAATTTTCTCCCTGCTTATCATCATGGGCTCACTGAGCTACTATTTCCTGAATTACGAGCTTGTTCCTGAATTCAATCCCCCGGTGTTGTCGGTTACCACGGTGTATCCCGGAGCTTCACCCACCGAGGTGGAAAGCAGTATTTCAAGGAAAATAGAAGATGCAGTTTCCACGCTTGAAAACATTGAAACGATTACCAGCATTTCCATGGAAAGTTTCTCCCTCATCCGGCTTGAGATGAAATCAGGAACGGATATTGATGAAGCCCTTCAGGAGGCTGACCGGCTGCTGAATCTCGTCATCGGACAACTCCCGGCAACTGCTTCAAAGCCAACCCTTTCAAGATTTGATTTTGATGATCTGCCGGTGATCAGGGGAGGTGCCTATTCTACCCTGCCTGAATCTGATTTTTATAATTTTGCCCAGAATCAGATTCTGCCTGTGATCAGCCAGGTGGAAGGTGTAGCCCAGGTCCGGCTCCTGGGGGGCAGGGAAACCGAGGTGAAAGTTGATGTTGACCCGGAAAAATTGCAGGTATATGGGGTTTCCCTTTTACAGATACTCCAGGCAGTCAATGCCGGTAACCTGAATATCCCGGCAGGCAGGATCGCCACAGATGAAAACCAGAATTTCATCCGGTTCAGGGGAAGGTTTACCAGCCTGGACCAGATCCGTGATCTTGTGGTTTTTGAGGTCCCGCAGATCAGCAAAACGGTCAGGTTGGGAGACGTGGCGGGTATTTCCTTTTCACCGAGTGACCGGTCGGTGATCACCAGGATCAACGGAAGGGAAGCATTGGGCTTCGATATCAGGAAACAAAGCGATGCGAACGCCGTGAACATGAGCGCCGCGGTCCGGGACAACCTTTCTGACCTGGAAGATAAATACAGTGACATTGAATTGCATTTTGATCTCGCCCAGGATACTTCACTTTTTACGATCGAAGCGGCAAACGCCGTTATGACCGATCTTTTTTATGCCATCATCCTGGTTTCGCTGGTGATGCTCATTTTTCTTCACAGCATCAGGAATTCGCTGATCGTACTGGCTTCCATACCTACTTCCATCATTTCCACTTTTATCATCATGTACCTCCTTGGTTATACCCTTAACCTCCTGACCTTACTGGGATTATCACTGGCCATCGGGATCCTGGTAGATGATTCGATTGTGGTGCTGGAAAATATCCACAGGCATATCGAAATGGGTAAGACCCGGGTAAGATCCGCCTATGAAGGCCGGATGGAGATTGGATTTACAGCCGTTTCCATCACACTGATCGATGTGGTGGTATTTCTGCCGATCATTTTCTCACAAGGTCTCGTGGCCGATATGCTCCGCCAGTATTCGGTCGTGATCGTAACTTCCACCATGCTGAGCTTATTCGTTTCATTTACCCTTGTCCCCCTGCTGACCTCAAGGTTCTCAAAACACGAAAGGATAGAGGGAAAAACACTGGCTGGAAAGATGATCCTCTGGTTTGAAAAATTCCTCGGTGATGTAACCGACCAGCTGGAAAATGCCCTGCGTTTTGCATTCAGGAACAAATTGCTGACTACCATTTCTGCAGCCATTCTTTTTATCCTGAGCCTTTCGCTGATCTACTTTGGATTTATCGGCCTGGAGTTTACCAAGGCTGGTGACCGTTCCGAATTTCTCCTGGAACTGGAGTTGCCAAAGGATGCTACCCTGTCGAGAACGAATGAAGCTGCCCTCCTTGCTGAAAGTTACCTGCTGCAGCAGGAAGAAGTAGAAAATATCTTTACCACGGCAGGTAGCACCAGCAGCGGACGGATCGAATTCAATACCGCCTACCTTGCCGAATTGAACGTCCGCCTCGTTGAAAAAAAGGATCGTGATATTTCCACTTCCATTTTTGCCCGTGAGGCTAAACTTGAACTTGAATCAAGCATGCCGGGATTAAAAGTAAGACCAATCGATATAAACCTCATCGGTTTACGTGATGATGATGCCGTTCAGGTGGTGATCACCGGAAATGACCAGGACACATTATCTGCATTTGCCCGGAAGATCGAGGACCTGCTTACGGGCATCAGCGGAACAGTTGAAGTCCAGTCAAGCCTCTCCGAAGGACGGACTGAATATGCCGTAATCCCTGACCGTGAAGCAATGCAGCTGTTGGGAATCAATCTCTCCCAGGCAGGATACATATTACGGACTGCATTCAGTGGAAACAACGATGCCAAATATGAATATGAAGGGGAGGAATACGATATCCATATCCGGCTGGACGATTTCAACAGGACCAGTATTGCCGACATCCGGAACCTCTCTGTGGTGAATCGTGAAGGAAATGTCATCCGAATCAGCCAGTTTGCCAGAATTGAAGCCCAGGAATCCTATGCCCAGCTTGAAAGAACCAACAGATCCGCTTCAGTAACCATTAAATCACAGGTGATAGGCCGGCCGGCCGGGACAGTCGGCAATGAATTGCGGCAGAAAATGAACCGGATGAAAATACCTGAAGGGATACGGTATTTTTTTGCAGGCCAGACAAAACGTACCATGGACGGGGTAAGGACCATGCTTGTGGCTTTATTCATTGCCATACTCCTGGTATACATGATCCTGGTTGCCCTTTACGACTCCTATATATATCCATTTGTCGTGCTTTTTTCGATCCCGCTGGCGATTATCGGGGCATTGCTGGCACTTGCCTTGACCATGGAAAGTCTGAGCATTTTTTCGATCCTCGGGATGGTGATGCTTGTAGGCCTTGTTGGAAAAAATGCGATCCTCGTTGTGGATTTTACCAATAAACTGCGGGAAAATGGAATGGAATGGCAGAATGCCCTGATCACAGCAAGCAAATTAAGGTTCAGGCCCATCCTGATGACCAACATTTCCATGATTATCGGATTGTTGCCGATCGCACTGGCAGGCGGGGCAGGATCGGAATGGAAAAACGGACTCGCCTGGGCATTGATCGGGGGTCTAAGCAGTTCCATGTTCCTCACCCTGATCGTGGTGCCGGTAATCTATTATGTGGTGGAGAGAGGCCTTGAAAAAACAGGACTGGCGGAGAAGAAAAAGGTACGGGTGCCAAGGGATGTGCTTGAAAAAGATTATGATGAGGTGGCCGGATAATTTCAGGTCCCGGATCTCAGCATCCATCAGGAAAATTTTTACCGGAAATAAATCATCTAACACTGATTGATGAATTACTCATGAGCAGAAAACCTTTCATCAAGATCTGCTGTATCGGAAGCATTCAGGAGGCTATGATGGCCATTGATGCAGGTACATCAGCCCTTGGTCTGGTGGGACACATGCCCAGCGGACCGGGTGTGATCGATGACGGACTGATCCGGATGATCGCTGCCGCAGTTCCTCCCCCTGTCGCCACCTTTCTGTTAACAAGCGAAACAATCGCTTCGGGTATTATCCGGCATCACCGGAAGGTCAACACAAGTACCCTTCAACTTGTGGATGTGGTAAAGCCGGGGAGTTATGCCCAAATCAGAAAAGCTCTTCCTTCCGTGAAGATCGTTCAGGTGATCCATGTTGCCGGGAAGGGATCAGTGGATGAGGCTTTAGCTGTTGCGGGGGAAGTAGATGCCCTGTTGCTTGACAGTGGCAATCCTTTTCTGAAGATCAAGATCCTGGGAGGAACAGGTCTCAAACATGACTGGAGGATCAGCCGTGAAATTATTGAGAAATCGGGTGTTCCGGTGTTTCTTGCAGGGGGATTGAACCCTGAAAACGTTCGTGAAGCCATCGATACAGTGGCCCCTTTTGGTCTTGATCTCTGCAATGGTGTCAGGACTGACGGCAAACTGGATGCAGGTAAGCTGGAAGCCTTTTTCCGTGTGGTTGAAGGATAGATGACACGGGTAAGTATTATTTCAGATTATGAGTATATACATTCCTGAGTTTTCCTGCGAGGTTGAATTATTTCCTGGCCAGGGCTTATTGGTTAATCTTTTAACAAAGCATGCAGCAAATGAAAAATTTAAAAAGTGTATACCGGATTATCCTCATTCTTTTTCTTATCATTGGATCAAATAACAATGTTTCCGGACAAATGCAGCATATTAATTTTAAGCTGGCGGTGGTACAGATGAAAGTTGATGGGGGAGAAAGATCGAGAAATCTTGAAAGGGCGGGGGAACGGATCAGGGAAGCCGCTGCAAACGGGGCTGATGTTCTGCTTCTTCCGGAAGCCATGGACCTCGGGTGGACCGATCCTTCCTCCCTGAAGGAAGCCCAACCAGTTCCGGGTGGTGAAACATCGGATTTCCTGTCGGCCATGGCCAGAGAGTATAAGGTATATATCTGTTCCGGCCTGACCGAAAAGGATGGTGACCGGGTATATAATGCAGCGGTGATCATCAATCCCGACGGTGAGATCATGCTGAAGCACAGGAAAATCAATGAGCTGGATATCGGACATCCTTATTATGCCCTGGGTGAGCGGCTGAATGTGGTAAAAACCCGGTATGGTACCTTCGGGCTGATGATTTGTGCCGATGCCACCGCAAGGGACCAGGTACTGACCCGTTCGCTGGCGTATATGGGGGCAGATGTCATCCTTTCTCCAAGCAGCTGGGCCATGCCGGCCGGACATGATAATGAAAAGGAGCCCTATGGCGACACATGGCGCAATGTATATATTCCGGTAGCCAGGGATTTCCGCGTCTGGATCGCCAGTTCCAGCAATGTGGGCTGGATGACCGGAGGACCCTGGAAGGGCTGGAAAGGAATCGGTTCATCCATGGTAGTGGATCCTGACGGCAAGGAAGTACTGCTCGGCCCTTACGGGGTGGATGCCGATACGATTATGTATGTGGAGATCAGGCCGGAGACGCGGCCAGGCCAGGGAACAACGTGGGGAGAATTCTGGCAGCAGAACAGGTGATGGACGGTTTGGCCCGGATATGAGTTAAATACATGAGCAGGAGGTAAATTTTTTATGTATTTTAAATTACATAATTTCGCGTGATTGGAATTTTTGCGTATAACCGAATGGATTTCTAAGCCATATGACCTTTCGGAAAACATGCTTCAGAAAGCAAGAAAGTTTGATCCTGAGTGTGAATACAGGCTGGTAAGGGAGGAGGATTACAGGTCTCCTCCTTTGATCTGATCCAGTCGGTTTTTACCTTTGACAACATCCCGTCCAGAGAAAAAAGGTTCAGGATCATCACACGGCTCGGTAAGTTATTGAAGCCCGGCGGGATCATGATATTTCTGGGTTCTATACCGGAGATTTGCCTGCATGAATGGGCTTCCTTCACCACCAAGGATTTCCCGGAAAACTTAACCGCGGAAAATGGTGAAGTAGTTAAAATTATCATGACCGATGTTCCTGATTCATGCCCGGTGGAAGATATTTTATGGGATGAACAGAGTTATCTGGAGATGTTTCACGATGCGGGACTGGGTCTCATGGAATCCTTGAAACCCCTGGGGGATACCCGGGATGGGATTGCGTGGAAAGCGGAGCTGAATATTGCCCGATGGGTAATTTTTGTTGTCCGGTTTATTTCACCATAATCCCGGGATGATCCGGGGGGTATTTTCACTGTATTTTTTATATGCAGCCCCGAATTTTTCATTCATCAAGGTTTCCTCCTGCCGGACCGGAAACCGGAGAATGATGATGACCAAAAGAGGGAATAATCCCATCAGCAACCAGTTTGCCGTCCCTAAAGCCGCACCAAACCACAGGGCTATGGCCGCTGAATACAAGGGATGCCTGACAAAGCTGTAAGGTCCGTGTGTGATCAGTTTATGATCCTGGTACAATGCCTGTCCGGGAACAGCGAACCGGCCGAGTGTGATCATAAACCAGGGCAGGATTACAAGAAAATAGACACTGAGACCCAAACCCATCCAGCGCATATAAAACCAGCCAACCGTTATTTCACCAATGCGGGTAATAAGTATGAACAATGGGATACCCAGGGGAATTAAGATCCCGGGTGAAGGAAGGGGGCCTTCCTGCTTCTCAATGTTTTTCCTTTCTACCTGCAGGTATATTGACATGGCAACCACAGAAAGAAGAGCCAGGATATACAATCCAAGGAACCAGTTACGAATTACGTCGGGGAAAATCAACATTTCAATTTTATTTGACCAACAATCATCGGCCGGGGCAGAAACCGGTACAATATCGTTTTGTGAAGCCGGATCCGATCGTACAGGCAATGTTAATAAGAAAAGAGGTAAAAAAGGCGGCCATCGCCAGGGAAATATTTTCGGGAAAGATATCAACCCTAATTCCTGCCAGCTTTCTCTGGCTGCATCCGGATGTCTTATACGTGAGTGATATCCCGTCCATCTCATGGGCTCCCTAAGAGTGATGGCATGGGCATAATGAGGACAAACGGAACCAATATGGTGCCGGACGGATTGATTTGTTAGTTACCTGGTTTCGATGCTGATCACCCCGTTTGCCGCCCTCGCTCCAAAGAGTGCTGATTGCGAAGCTGAAAGTTTGCGGATACTGATGATATCGGAAGGTGTAACAAAATCCGCATCCTCTGTGATCACGCCATTTACCAGGATCAGGGCCGCATTACTCCCGGTAATTGTCTTTGGCCCGCGGAACTGGACTCCTTTTTGTCCGTTTTCCACGATGATCGTGGACTCCGGCAATGCATATTTAATGGCATCATAAGCATCTGTGAACTGGTTGAATTCATTGTTCCACTGCCATAAATTCTCAACGCCATATTCGAGATCTTCTCTTGAAATGAAACCATCCCTCACCACCTTTTCCATAGCACGCTCATTATTCTTGATGATCATATTGATTTGCAGGGATTCATCTGCTTCGGTTACCTTTTTGCTATATTCAACAAAAACGGATTCCTTGACCTGGACTACATCGCTTTTTTTAACTTCTATTTCAAAACGCCCCTGCTCATCAGTCTTTACTTCTGTTTTTGACTTTTTGGCACTCACGGTCACATTTTTCAATGGAAATTGATTAAAGGCCACAACAGATCCCGTTAGTTTATGTGTTTGTGCAAATCCCAATACCGGGATCACCAGAAAAACCAGGAGAATAAATTTTTGTATGGTTGTTTTCATCGTTGTCTTTTAAAAAAAATCCAGCAGGTAAATATAATCAATTATCGGACGGCCATTTAGATCCGGTTTCCTGTTAGATAACGTAATTTGAGGATAGTTCGTTACAACGGTGGATTTATCCCTTCCTTCAAACACATGCCATCACCCTGCATGATGTTGCGCGTAAAAGGTTTTCGCTCCATGTCCTTCCTTCTACCTGGCCACAGGCTGTCGTCCTCCTTTACGGCCTGTGCGCCATTGGCAACAGCGGGAGCCGGGAACGGGTGCAGGGATCTTCACAACCGCATTCCACAACACGACGGTCCTTTCTCAATTGTCATCCCATC
>JAGTVG010000316.1 GCA_018224645.1 Cyclobacteriaceae bacterium | reverse complement strand
GGTGCGTGGTCAGGCCAGGGTGTGTGGTCAGACCACGGGGGCGGGATCACGGGGGCGGCCAGATCCCCTCCTGATATGTTGTTTTGCATCGAAAGGATATGTAAATTGGAGTGCTTATTTTTTAAGTTGACTATGATTTTTTAATGCCAAGATGATGAAATTCAAATTTTTTAGTGCTGCCGGTTTCCCGGTTTTCATGTTGATCCTGCTGATCCTGATAGCCTGCAACCCGCAGGATGAGGAAATTCCTGCTGATCTGGTAAATTTCATGTATGAACAGAACAGCGAACGTAACAGGACTTTTGATTTAAACTGGAAATTCTACCGTGGGGATATAGCCGGTGCCGAACTGCCTGATTTTGACGATTACTCCTGGCGCATCCTGGACCTCCCCCATGACTGGTCGATCGAGGATCTTCCTGCCACTGCCGATACTTTTCCTTCCCTAGAACCCCCGCGTGTGGGACCATTTACCCCTGCCAGCGAAGGTGGTTTATCCACTGGATTCGTGCTTGGCGGCACCGGGTGGTACCGTAAAACATTTTTGCTGGAACCGGATGACGTCGATGAAATCGTGTATGTACGGTTTGACGGTGTTTACATGAATACCGATTTCTGGATAAATGGCCACCATCTGGGGAATCATCCTTATGGATACACGTCTTTTTATTTTGATATCACACCCTTTCTGAATCCGCCGGATGAACTGAACACAATTTCAGTCCAGGTTAAAAATACCGGAGAAAACAGCCGTTGGTACAGCGGATCAGGCATATACCGGCATGTCTGGCTGGATGTGGTGGATCCCGTCCACGTGGCCACCTGGGGCGTCGATGTGCAGACCGTCGGGTTGCAGGAACAATCAGCAACACTGAGTCTTTCCGTTCAGGTAAAAAATTCCAGGGAAAATGATATCCCGGCAACCGTTTTAACACGGCTGATCTCCCCCGGTAACATTCCGGATATTTTAAACGAAACGGAATCGGTATTTACGGGAGGGCAGGTCCGGAATATACAACAAACCATCCTGGTGAATGACCCCAGGCCCTGGTCGCCTGAAGAACCGGACCTTTACCTTGCGGAGATCTCGATCATGGTTGATGATCAACTCGTCGACCGTTATTTTTCCACGTTCGGTATCCGTACACTTGAGTTCAGCGCTGAAAACGGATTCCTGCTTAACGGAGAAAAAATACTGCTGCGGGGAGGAAACATGCATCATGATAATGGTCCACTGGGGGCAGCTGCCATTGACAGGGCAGAATACCGGCGGGTGGAATTGATGAAATCTTTTGGTTACAATGCCATCAGGACCAGTCACAATCCTCCCTCACCACAATTTCTGGATGCATGCGACAAGTTGGGTATGCTGGTCATGGATGAGGCTTTTGACATGTGGCAGGAGCCAAAAAATCCCCAGGATTATCACATTTATTTCGATGAATGGTGGGAAAGGGACCTGGAATCAATGATCCTGCGTGACCGTCATCATCCCAGTGTCATCATCTGGAGCATTGGAAACGAGATCAGGGAAAGAGGTGATCCCGCCGGCCTGGCCATTGCCCAAAATATGATAGACCTGATCAAAGAAATCGACACCAGCCGTCCGGTAACGCAGGCCATCTGCCGTTTCTGGGACCATCCCGGCCGGCCGTGGGAGGATACCTATCCGGCTTTTGAACAACTGGATCTTGCAGGATATAATTATCAATGGCAGAAATACCAGGCTGATCACGAACTCTTTCCGGAATGGATCATGGCAGGCACCGAATCCATTGTCATGGAGGCCTATGAGAACTGGGCACCTGTAAAAGAACTGGCATATGTGATCGGAGACTTTTTATGGACAGGTATGGATTACCTGGGCGAGGCCTCCATAGGCCATGCAGTATTGAGCCATGAAGAAGATGATTTCCTTCTTGACTGGCCCTGGTTCAATGCCAATTGCGGGGATATTGATATCTGTGGATTCAAAAAGCCGCAATCCTATTATCGCGATGTGGTCTGGGGACTGAGCAGTATCGAAATTAATGTACACCGGCCGGTCCCTGAAGGAAAGGAGGAAAAAATAAGTTACTGGGGCTGGCCGGATGAATGGCCGAACTGGAACTGGTCCGGCCATGTAGGAAAACCCATACAGGTGTCGGTCTATTCTTCCTGTGATTCTGTCCGGTTGAAGCTGAATGGTCAGGATTTTACGTTTAAAACGCCGGTGAAAAATATTGTGAGGTACACGGTCCCATATCAACCAGGCAGACTCTGTGCAACCGGATGGACTGCCGGCAATCCGGAAGATTCAATTGTCCTTACCACAACAGGGAAACCGTACAGGATCCGGCTTACTCCGGACAGGTCTGAAATCAGGGCATCCCTGAACGATCTTGCCTACGTTGTCGTTGAGATCCTGGACAGGGAAGGAAAACTGGTAACCGATGCAAACTTACCGGTACTATTCGGGATTGAAGGAGAAGGACGGCTAGCCAGTGTGGGCAATGGAAACCCGACGGATATGAAAAGCTTCCAGACCCCTGCCGTACATTCATTCCGGGGAAAATGCCTCGCGATCCTTCAGCCCACCACCCATCCGGGGAAAATTCAGTTGACTGCTACTGCTGAAGGTCTGGAACCGGGATACGCAGAAATAATGACCAGGAATAAGGAACAAGCAATTAAATGGTAAAATAATTTCTGAACATAAAAAAGTTTTTTACCATTAGACCGGATAAGGGAAGATACAGTTACAGGAATCCCCCTGAAAAATATTTAATCCCTTAAAGAAACCCTGCCCGGCTTATTTCCCCTTTTCCCTCCTTATCTGGAAAACCGCTTACGGTCATGTTCCTTAAGATAGATCTTCCGCAACCGTAAAGATCTGGGCGTAACTTCCAGGTATTCATCCTTTCCGATATATTCCATCGCCTCTTCAAGGGAGAATTTCAAGGCAGGGGTGATAAATATTTTATCGTCAGATCCCGCAGCCCTGATATTGGTCAGTTTTTTGGTTTTTGTCACATTCACCATCAGGTCATCCTGCCGGATATGTTCGCCGATCACCTGGCCTTCGTAAATTTCCTCATTGGGATGAATAAAAAAGGCACCGCGGTCCTGCAATTTATTGATGGAATAGGCAATGGCCATTCCTGTTTCCATGGAAATCAGGGAACCATTTCTTCGTCCCTGCAGTTCACCTTTCCAGGGTTCGAACGATTTGAACCTGTGTGCCATAATGGCTTCCCCTTCGGAGGCTGTAAGGACGAGGTTTCGCAGCCCGATAATCCCTCGTGAAGGAATGGTAAATTCCAGGTGTACTCGGTCAGTTTTGGTCGTAATGCTTACAATTTCCCCCCTTCGCTGGGTTACAAGTTCGATCACCTTTCCTGAATAAGCTTCCGGCACATGCACCGTAAGGGTTTCGATGGGTTCGTGGTCCTTCTCATCAATCCTTTTTATGATCACACGGGGCTGCCCCAATTGAAGTTCGTATCCTTCCCTGCGCATGGTCTCAACCAGGATCGATAAATGAAGTATTCCCCGGCCATAAACTGTCAATGCTTCCGGTGAATTGGTCTCTTCCACCTTCAGGGCCAGGTTCTTTTCAGTTTCCTTGAATAACCTTTCCCGGAGATGACGGGAGGTGACAAATTTCCCTTCCTTTCCATAAAAAGGGGAATTATTGATCGTAAACAACATACTCATGGTAGGTTCATCGATCTTCATGGGGGTTAAAGCTTCCGGATATTCATAATCTGCCACGGTATCACCGATGTCGAAATCATCGAGTCCGAGTATGGCGCAGATTTCCCCGGCATATACTTCCGTTTTAATTTTTTCCTTGGCCAGCCCTTCGAATATGTACAGTTCCTTGACCTTCGATTTGAATATCCGGCCATCCTGTTTGATCAGGGAAACCTGATCACCTCCTTTTATTTTGCCGCGGACTATTTTTCCCACCGCGATTCGACCCACATAGGAGGAAAAGTCGAATGAAGAGATCTGGAGCTGGGTGGTGCCCTCAACATAGACGGCTTTGGGAATATGTTCAACAATCGTATCCAGCAGGTAGGAAATATCCGTCACAGGAGTCTTCCAATCCTCCGCCATCCATCCTTCTTTCGAGGAGCCATAGACAGTTGGAAAATTAAGCTGATCTTCCGTCGCATCGAGGTTATACATCAGATCAAATACGGCTTCATGGACACCTTCCGGATCACAGTTCGGTTTATCCACCTTATTGATGACAACGATCGGCTTCAGATTCAGCGTAAGGGCCTTCTGCAACACAAACCTCGTCTGGGGCATGGGTCCTTCAAAGGCATCCACAAGCAGCAGAACTCCGTCAGCCATATTCAGCACCCTTTCCACCTCACCCCCGAAATCACTGTGTCCCGGGGTATCAATAATGTTGATCTTCACTCCCTTGTACCTGACCGAAACGTTCTTGGACAGAATGGTGATCCCACGTTCCCTTTCCAGTTCATTACTGTCCAGAATAAGATCCCCCATGTCCTGGTTTTCACGAAAAAGATCCACCTGGTACAGTATCCTGTCAACCAGGGTGGTTTTACCATGATCCACATGGGCAATGATCGCTATGTTTCTGATGTTGTGCATGTGAAATTAAAAATCTGATCCGCAAAGCTAATGATAAATCGGTGTTTAATCCCTGCCGGGGATAATATGGTATAAAAATATATGATCCTGTGGAAATTTGAATTATGTGCGGATCTTGTGCAGGAAGATTCCACCTGTCTGTAAACCTTTATTTAATTGTGGCGAATTTCCCGATTTTCCGTGATTCCGCGATAAACAATTCTGAGAAAAAATTATTTATTGTTTGACATAAAAAAACAGTATTAGTATATTGAAGATTCCCTTAATTTCTAAATCAAGCAAATATGAAAAAGACAGTCATCCTTATTTCCGTATTTCTGCTCCTGGAAATCCCCGGAAACGCACAATTTCTGAACAGACTCAAAAACAGCATCCAGCGTGGGGCTGAGGAAGCGGTCCTGAATAAAGCCGAGGAAGAAGCCTATAAACAGACCAGTAAAGCGCTGGAAAAAATGCTGAGGGAGAGATTGAAAAATTTTTCCATGGATTCCCTATACTTCATCCCGAAAGATTCATTACCCCCCCGTTACGATTTCGGCTGGAACTATCAGCTTTCTGTCAGCTCGGATGATGAGCAAACGCTTGTTGATTATTTTCTGTACGAAGGCGGGGGTTATTTCGGAACAGCTACCGCCGAGGCTACGGAGATGAAAATGGTCCTTGACAATAATCTGAAAGCATTCATCACCTATATGGAAAATGACGGCGAAAAAACAGCCATGGCTATGCGCTTTCCCAATATTGAAATAAATGAAGAAGACAGTCTTTTGAATAGCTCCTTCACTTTTGAAAAAACAGGGAATACCAGGGAAATTCTCGGATATACCTGTGAAGAATTTATTGGAGAAAATCCGGAGTATAAATATACCATGTATATTACCCAGGATACAGAAGTCGGATTCGGAGATTTTTTCAAAATGGATCAGAACCGCATCCCGGCCGGATTCGACCCCGAATGGATCAAGGCGGGAAAGGGAATGATGATGGAGATGGAAATGATCGATAAAAATAAGAAAAAGAACAATATGTCCATGACCTGCACGAAACTCGAAGCGGTGACGATGACGCTTAACAACGACGAATACGAGTTTATGGAATTCCCCTCCGCAGAATAATTTGAGAGGTTAGCATTACATAAGGTTAAAAAACGTTTTTCTGACCTGGGGTCTTCCTTTCGTAGGCCTCATCCGGTAGCCCAGGAGAAGGGCATACATTCAGGAAATTCCGGGAAAGTGGCGGAGATCAACGTCGGCGATGTGAAATGATAATGATATACATTCGTTTTTATAACACAGACCTTTTTATGGATGTATTGGAATGCGACCATTAAATATTTTTTCCAGACATGTTTGAATTTATTTTTCTTACCATTAACTTTCACGATTGTTTAAAACTAAAATCTATCAAACCATGAAAACATTACTGCTGTTTTACATTTCCATGATTGTTATTTCCATGGGATGTACACCGGGAAAAACGGAATCAAAAGAAGACATTGAATTGACTGAGGCGGAATTGATCAAACGGGGTGAATACCTGACCACCGTAGGCGGGTGCAATGATTGCCATACGCCGAAGCTCTTTTCAGAAAAAGGGATGGAAATGGACGTCTCCAGGCTGTTATCAGGCCATCCGGAAAATACACCCCTCCCTGAAGTTGATCCGAGGGCACTGGCACCCGGTTACTGGGTCTTGTTGAATGACCAGCTGACGGCTGCTGTCGGCCCCTGGGGAATGTCGTTCGCCCAGAACCTTACACCGCATGAAACCGGTATAAAAAACTGGACATTGGAAGCATTTACAAAAGCTCTTAAAACAGGCAAACATATGGGCACTGAAAAAGGGCGTCCGATCATGCCGCCAATGCCGTGGTTCAACCTCATGAATCTGGAAGAGCAGGATTACCGGGCCATTTTTACCTATCTGCATTCCCTGCCGCCCATCAACAACCATGTACCTGCACCCAAATCCCCTGAGGAGGTGATGGCGCTGACAAAAAAATAAGAGTCATTGGTTATCAACCAGATAAATTCCTAAATTTCAATCTGTTACTCATTATTGAGCACAATTTACGCAATACAAACTCTCAGGACGAAATAAAATTCTTCCAATAGGAATCAGCGTCCTGCATTTTATACATCTTCCAAAATCTTCCGTGCCGAACATCGAAAGCACACGATTTAAATTTCTTAATTTCCCTTCAGCTTGCCGTAATGACGCCTCTGTAATACTTTTATTATTAATTGCATCCATTCGTGATATTCGACCAATGGCCACATCAGGAGCAACGGGTTTTGTCATATCTTTATATTCTTCAATCAACCTCTCTGTTTTAGAGATTTCGTCCAATATTTTTTGTTTTATATCCTCTTTTTCCATTTTGTAAAGGTTTTTTAACTATAAAACAAGCCGTTTATACCCCTTCAATTCGAAGTCTCCTTCATCCGTTTCTTCAAGACCCGCGTTAATGTCTTTTTATAAATTTTCGTAATGATGGAACATGGAATCAGGAAACCATAAGCGTGATTAATGTTCCTGTTTTTATTCATTCAGTTTTAAAAGTACCACCCAATGCCCGATTCCGGGTGTTTTAAGAGAAACTGCATTTCCGCCATTTACAGTAGCACCATCTAGCCACCTGCCGGCGGCAATGTCCAGCCACCTGAAATTCCATCCGCCGGGTGCATCGGTCAAATCAAGGCTCACCTCGCCGCCTTCCGGGAAATACACAGCGAATCGCTTACCGGAATCTGACAAAATGTAAGCTTCATTCTCCTGGCGATCAGTAAGCAGGTCGTTGCGTGGTTCGGCGGAGAAGAAGTCGATCTCCTCAGTCACCCATCGCATGGATTGAATTATCTTCTGTGCCAGTGGACTAAGACCGAGACCAAAGTCTGATGATGCTTCATGCGCATTGGGATCCTCGATAGGGTGGGGCCGATGAAACCGTGCACTGGCGCAACCCGCGAAAACAATACGGCAAAAGCGGGCTACAGATTCATCTTCACCATGTCTCGTGGCGCCATAATTTTTAATGTTATTGATGGGTCTCGGATTTTCTGAAATGTATTCGCGGACATACATCATGTTGTCGTAATGCCCCTGGCCCAGACCTGACCATGCATTGTTCTGCGAAATATCGAGAAAGGTGTAACGGTCAGGATTATCATACACACGGTGATGATCTTTGGCCCGTACATCTTCATTGCGGCGCATTTCAGTAGCTTCCACGTCAACTCCGGTCTTTTTGGCCAAATCATGAATATAATCGGCCCAATAGTCGCTCCATTCGATGAGTTCACCGCTCTCGTTATTGATACAATAAAGTACATTCGGGTATTGAAGCGTTATCGAAAGCAATTTATCGACAAAAGCATTCTGATATTTGAGTACAAGCTCGTTGTTATTCAATGCCGGTACGGTTCGAAAAAACGGATGTTCTGTAGGCTCTCCGCGTGGAGCGTAATCAACTTTTTCTGGCAGACCGCTTCGCTCTGCTGTGTAAGTTACATTGTTCGCCGGGTTGTATGGGTGATATGACCATCCGCCTAACGACTGGTGATTTTCGTAATGATCCCAAGGATCCCATATTTCAATTTGTACGATGATGTCACGCTCTATACATAACTTCAAAAAGTTTTCAAGCCGATGCCAGTATTCACCGTTAAATCGGTCAAGGTCGAACCGGCCGTCTTCCATCTTTTCATAAGCAAATACATTTCCTTCATTGCGGTGGCTCATCGTATTACGCACATAATTGCCACCCACCGATGCCAGCAAATCCAGATGCCCGGCAAGGCCGGTCGGGTGATTAAACAGATTATCCTGCCAGCTTCCGCCCAGCAACAGCAATGGCTCGCCTTTATACTGCCAATACATGGGATTTTCCTTGTCGGGTTGAATGCGATCATGAGGAGTGTTTTCGGCCACAGAAAATTCCATTGCTTCTGCCCGATAAATAATGAAAACACACATAATCAATTGAAACAATATTAAACTCATAGAATCTACTTTTATCCTGGTGGTTATTTGTATTTTATCAATAAAATTGCCTGAAAAAACCAGTACAGGCAAATGCTTTCGCCAATTCAATGCTTCTGGTATTCAGCCATTAGTCAGTCCGGACAGAATTCAACCATATCCCTGATTCACCTAATATACTGTGAACCCGAAAAATTTACAAATTTTTCCTGCCAGACGGCTTTGCTTCACTAAAGCTATGCGAAAGG
>JAGTVG010000315.1 GCA_018224645.1 Cyclobacteriaceae bacterium | reverse complement strand
TTTAGAATGTCATCAGCAATTTTACATGCATTTGCATTTTGTGACGCAAAAATAAAATGAAACAATATCCTACCATTATCTTTTAAAGGTAATGGATTTGAGACATAGTTAAACACCTTATTTAATTTGGCTTTAAATAAATCTGCGATTCCCTCAATTGCATTTTCGGTTTTATGCTCTAATTCCAGATCACCAAACAAAGTTTGATGTACAACCTTTCTGTAAAATTTTTTTTTAATTTCTTCTTCTGATATACCTAAATGCTTTTCTAATTTATTCATCCACGCTGTAGAAATTTTACCATCCTTTTTAAGAAGCGGATTAGCACCAAGACCTGATGGAATTAATAACCAAAGATCAATGCCTTTATACCCTAATCCTTTTAGGGATTCCCATTCTACTTGCATTCCTGCGGGGTCAATAAATGCCAATATACGGTACTATCATAGTTTAATTAGAATCTTATTTCATATGAGCCACATTATAAAATAAAAGAGGAAATGGTTGGTTGTCAATGGTTCTAAAACATAAAAAGGGTTTTTGCAAGATCACCGTTTCAATGTTGGTAATTATATTAGTAAAAATCCGATATAATAAATCACTTCTCATATTAACCGTTTATTTCTGAATGCTATTCCGGATCCGGATTTAAGATATTTCTCAAAATCGTAGGCTTTGTATTTATCGGTAACTGCAAGATATGTCTGAAGTTTAACGGGTATCCTTGTTTTTGTATAATCAATCTGGCCCAGGTTATGCCGCTTGAACCTGTCCTCAAGATCAGTGGTACAGCCTGTATAAAATGAATGGTCGGAACATTTAAGAATATAAACGTAATTCATTCTGCTGGTTGATTATGGTGGACTGCGTCCACTGAAGCTCTGAGAAGCTGAAGCGAAGCTCTTCTTCGCTGAAGCTACGAAGAGCGAAGGTGGAGCATATCGGAGTCGAACCGATGACCTCTACGCTGCCAGCGTAGCGCTCTAGCCAGCTGAGCTAATGCCCCAAATTCAATGAGTGATTTTTAAATGAGTGAATGATCAATTTAAAGAACTTATTCACAAATCAATCAATCATTCATTGTGTCTGCAAATATAATTTAAAATCTAATATTTTGGTCGCCTGGCCTTAACAAATATCGACTGGTAATAATCGGTGTATAATTCAGTTTCCACCACCCCGAGGGATGTTGATGAATGGATGAATTTTACGGACCGGTTCCCCTCCACACGGGTGACGAGCCCCGCATGACTGACCTTTCTCCTCCTTTTTTTGGCTGCAAAAAAAACCACATCACCCGGCCTGAGTCCCTCGATGTTCACCTTTTTCCCATACCTGGATTGTTCCTTTGATGTCCTGGGTACCTGCATATCCACGGAATGGAATGAAGCGACAAGCAGGCCGGAACAATCCATACCGGACCTGGTCACCCCCCCATACCGGTAAGGAGTACCAATGTAGGACCTGGCGGCACCGATCACAGATTCGATTTTTGCTGTCCTGGCTTTCCGGCCGGCTGAACATCCCGTGAGAACCCCAAGCACAATCAATAATAAAAAAGCTTTCCTGACACCCATAAATCCCAAATCCTGATTACTTTGCGTAAAAATTAACATTTATATATTATTTGGCTACCTTTTTAACATTTTTTTACTTAAAAAATGTGCGGAATTACAGGATTATATGCGTTTAATGAAGCCGGCAGGTTCAACCTGATCAATCTCCAGCGTACCATCGATAAACTTTCACACCGGGGTCCTGATGCCCAGGGTTCCTATTTCGATGACCGCGTTGGACTGGGCCACAGACGCCTCTCTGTGATCGATCCCAGTGATGAAGCCAACCAGCCCATGTTCGACGAAAAGAAAAAATACCTGATCGTTTTTAACGGGGAAATATACAATTTCAGAGAACTGAAAACGATACTGGAAAACAGGTTCGGGGTCATGTTCAGGACCAGGTGTGATACAGAGGTGCTGCTCTATGCATATATTCATTTGAAGGAAAAATGCCTGGATTTGTTCAACGGATTTTTCGCATTTGCCATTTATGATATAAAAGAAAAGGAGCTGTTCCTGGCACGGGACAGACTCGGCATCAAACCCCTGTATTATTATCAGGATGAGGATAAATTTCTTTTTGCATCCGAAATGCGGTCGATTATCGGGTTCGGTATAGAGAGATCGATCAACTTCACGAGCCTGATGCTCTTTCTCCAGCTTAATTATATCCCCGCTCCCTACGCCATGCTCAACCATGTCCATAAACTTCAGCCCGGTCATTTCATCAGGATAAAGGGAGGAAATGTCGAGATCATGAAATACTACAACCAGCCCAATGCAGGAATAACTGAATCACATTCAAAAATAGATGCCCGCAACAGGATCAGGGAACTTCTTGAGGAATCCGTCAGGTACAGGATGGTATCGGATGTCCCGCTGGGTGTATTTCTTAGCGGTGGGATCGACTCTTCGATCATCACCGCCATCGCCTCCCGGTATAAGGAGGATCTGAATACCTTTTCTATCGGCTACCCATCGGAAACCTATTTTGACGAAACCAGGTACGCCGACATGGTCGCACAACATTTCATGACAAACCACCATACGTTCAGCCTTTCCCGGAATGACCTGCTCGATCATGTACAGGATATCCTGGACCATATCGATGAACCTTTTGGGGATTCTTCAGCAATCCCGGTTTATATCCTCAGTAAATACACCAGGAAACATGTCACGGTAGCGCTTTCCGGCGACGGGGCGGATGAAGTATTCTCCGGCTATAACAAACACCTGGCATTCATGCGTTCACGGGAAAGATCGCTGCAAAATGGATTGATCCGCGGACTGAATCCGCTTTGGGGCATGTTGCCTCAGTCCAGGAACAATCCTGTCTTCAATGCTTTCCGGCAGATGAACAGGTATGCGCGCGGACTTGAAAGACCGGGAGGGGAAAGATACTGGATGTGGGCCTCACTCATGGATGCTCAGGGTGCGGAAAAAATGATCCTTGCGGAAAATGCAGCTTCCATCGATCAGGAAGAACTCTGCAGGTTCAAGGGGGAAATCATTTCCGGCATCGCCGATAAATTTGATATGAATGAAATTCTTTCTGCCGATATCCGCCTGGTACTTCCCAATGATATGCTGCACAAGGTTGATCTGATGAGCATGGCTTTCGGACTGGAGGTCAGGGTGCCTTTCCTGGATCACCGGCTCGTGGAAGCCGCCATGGGTTTGCCCGCCGAATATAAGATCAACAGAAAACAGCAGAAAATCATATTGAGGGAACTCCTGGCTGATTATATCCCGGGAAAGCTCGCCCAACGCCCCAAGCATGGATTTGAGGTCCCGCTCCTGAGCTGGTTTCGTAAAGAATTGAAAAATACCATCCGGCAGGACCTGCTTTCGCCTGATTTCGTCAGGGAACAGGGAATCTTTGATCCCGGAGCCGTCAGCCGTCTGACCTCAAAATTATTCTCTTCAGATCCCGGTGACAGTCACGCGCATATCTGGGCCCTGATCGTTTTCCAGTCCTGGTGGAAAAAATATTTCATTTGATGCCTTCATCCCCCTTTTTACGATTGTCGTATATTTGAACCGTATACTGAAAAATCTTTTTTCAACTCATGGATGAGATCATTCTAAAAGAACTTGCAGCCACTCTCGATGGAGAATTTCACACAGATCTTACTTACAGGTCCTTGTATGCGACCGATGCATCAGCATACCGCGAACTGCCCCTGGCTGTAGCGATACCAAAAAATCCGGAGGATATCAGAAAGATCATCATTTTTGCCAGTAAAAATGGGACCTCTGTCATTCCACGAACCGCAGGGACATCCCTCGCGGGGCAGGTTGTTGGCAACGGGATCATCGTGGATGTATCAAAATATATGACGCATATCCTTGAGGTCAATCCGGATCAGCGTTGGGTGAAAGTAGAACCGGGTATCGTCCGGGATGATCTCAATTACCTTCTCAAAGAGGATGGCCTTTTTTTCGGTCCTGAAACCGCCACGGCCAACAGGGCCATGATCGGTGGCATGGTGGGGAATAATTCATGCGGATCAAATTCCATTGTCTATGGAAGTACACGTGAACATCTTTTATCCCTAAAAATGATACTTTCCGATGGGAATGAGGTTGAATTCGGCCCGCTCGGTCAAAATGAATATGAAGACAAACTTTCCGGGAAAACCTGTGTCTCCTCGCTTGAAAACGATATATACAGGACGATCCACCAGATTCTCACCGATCCGGATAACCGGGAGGAGATCATCCGGGAATTCCCGAAACCATCCATTCCCAGGCGGAATACAGGTTATGCAATCGATCTGCTGCTTCGTGCACAGCCGTTTACGACGGATGGCCCGCCGTTCAATCTTTGCCGCCTGATCGCAGGCTCCGAAGGCACACTGGGATTCATCACTGAAATAAAAGTGAATCTGGAACCTTTGCCGCCCCCGGAAAAAGCGCTGATCTGCGCACATTTTAACTCCCTTTATGAATCCCTTGAAGCAAACCTGATCGCCCTCAAATACAGCCCCTCCGCCAGTGAACTTATCGATCATTATATCCTGGACTGCACGAAGGAAAATATCACCCAGCGTAAAAACCGCTTTTTTATAAAAGGGGATCCCAGGGCCATTCTCATTGTAGAATTGGCCAATGAAAACAAAGGGAAACTGGATAAGAATGTGAAGGAATTGATCACTGAATTAAAAGCCGCATCCTACGGTTATCATTATCCTGTTCTTTACGGGGAGGATATGGTAAAGATCTGGTCTTTACGGAAGGCAGGCCTCGGCCTGCTGGGCAATATACCGGGAGATGCCAAACCCGTCCCGGTTGTTGAAGATTCAGCTGTTGATGTACTTGACCTGCCGGCCTATATCAGGGAATTCGATGCTACCCTTGAAAAATACGGACTGTATTGTGTTCACTATGCCCATGCGGGTACGGGTGAACTTCATTTAAGGCCGATCATCAATCTGAAAACTTCCGAAGGGCAGAAATTATTCAAAACGGTACTGGAGGAAGTATCAAAACTTGTGAAAAAATACAAGGGTTCACTGAGCGGGGAACATGGCGACGGAAGGCTTAGGGGTGAATTTATCCCCTTCATGATCGGTCAAAAAAATTATGGACTCCTTGAACGGGTAAAAAACAGCTGGGATCCGAAAAATATTTTCAACCCGGGTAAAATTGTCAGGACACCCTCCATGAACACCAGTTTACGGTATCAGCCTGACCAGAAAACCCGGGAAATATCCACTTATTTTGATTTCTCAAAAAACCAGGGCATCCTGAGGGCAGCCGAACAATGCAATGGTTCAGGGGACTGCAGAAAAACTCATATATCCGGAGGGACCATGTGTCCCAGCTATATGGCAACCCGGAATGAAAAAGACACGACCAGGGCCCGGGCCAATATCCTGCGGGAAATGCTGACGAATTCCTCCCGGAGGAACCCATTCAATCACCAGGAGATCCTCGAAGTAATGGACCTCTACCTTTCCTGTAAAGGATGTAAATCTGAATGCCCCTCCAATGTAGACGTTGCCAAACTCAAAGCCGAATTCCTGCAGCATTATTATGAAACGAACGGCGTTCCGTTGCGTGCTTCACTTATTGCCAATATCGGCAAGATCAACCGGATCAATTCCATTTTCCCCGGACTTTATAACCAGCTGATAAACCATAAGCGTTCAAAAAAATTTTTGAGCCGGATAATTGGATTTTCGACAGAAAGGTCCCTGCCCGGCTTAAATAAAATAACCCTGAAACATTGGGCGGCCAGGTATCCGGATAAATTGAAATCCAGGGTAAGTGAACGTCATAAAAAGATCCTGCTGTATGCCGATGAATTCACCAACTACCATGATGTAAACATTGGGGTGGATGCCATAGATTTATTAACCAGACTGGGTTATGAAATTATTATTCCGGAATTAAAAGACAGTGGGCGTACCTACCTTTCAAAAGGGCTGGTTAAAAAAGCCGGGCGACTGGCAGAAAAAAATATTGAACTTATGGATAAATGGGCAGGATCAGATATCCCGCTGATTGGACTGGAACCCTCCGCCATTCTTACCTTCAGGGATGAATACCTGGAACTCCTTTCCGGCAAATCGAAAGACAAAGCAAGGGCATTGGCTGAGCGGGTTTTTACCTTCGAAGAATTCTTCGCGCGGGAGATCGCTTCCGGGGAAATCAGTAAAAATCAGTTTACGGATAAAAAGACTGAGATCCTGGTCCATGGCCATTGTTATCAGAAAGCACTTTCCAGCCAGTCATTTTCCCGCCAGGTATTATCCATTCCCGAAAACTTCAGCGTCCGTCTTATCCCTTCGGGATGTTGCGGAATGGCAGGTTCCTTTGGATTCGAAAAGGAACATTATCAGATTTCGATGGAGATTGGCGAGCTCGTCCTTTTTCCAGCGGTCAGAAAAGCTGATTCCGGCACAGTGATCGCAGCGGCCGGGACCAGCTGCCGGCATCAGATTCTGGATGGTACCGGTACAAAGGCGCTCCACCCGGTTCAGATCCTGAAGAATGCCCTTAAAGTCCCATGAAATTTGAAGCATCGTAAAGATGAGTAATTTGACCTTTTTTTTAATCGGTAAATCAATCAGGGGGAAGTAAATGAAAGAGATTCAAAAAAATTTCCCCTGGGGAGATGACCGGAGATACAATGCCTATTCCCGCCGTATCAGGGAAAAATATGGCGGCCGTATCCAGAAAGTTTCCGTTAATGCAGGGTTTACCTGCCCCAACCGGGATGGTTCCAGGGGTTTTGGAGGTTGTATCTATTGCAACAATGAAAGTTTCATACCCTCCTACTGTGTGGCTGACTTTGGAATAGACAGGCAGATCGATCAGGGAATTTCTTTTTTAAGGAAAAGGTACAGGAAAATAAAACATTTTGTAGCCTATTTCCAGGCATTTACAAATACATACGCTCCGTTGGATGTTCTGAAGGACTATTATCAGACTGCCCTGGATCACCCGCTGATAGATGGCCTTGTGATCTCTACCCGGCCCGATTGTGTCAATGATCCCATCCTCGGTTATCTGAAGGAACTATCGGAAAGTCATTTGATATTCCTGGAATATGGGATAGAATCCTGTAATGACAACACACTGAAGCGGATCAACAGAGGCCACACCTTTGAGGAAACTGTCCGTGCAATCGAAAAAACAGCCTCAATGGGCTTGAGTTGTACAGGCCATCTGATCTTCGGATTACCGGGTGAATCGGAGGAAAATATGCTTGAACAGGCCGGGATACTTTCCGGTCTGCCGCTGACAGCGCTGAAATTCCACCAGCTGCAGATCATCGGGGATACACCATTGTCAATGTTATACAAAAAAGAACCTGGCCTTTTCAATTTTTTTTCACTCGACGAATACATTGTCTTCATCATTCATTTCGTGGAAAAATTGAACCCGCATATCGCCATCGAAAGGCTGAGCAGTGAATCACCTCCATTGCACCGGATCAATCCCGGCTGGGGCAATCTGAGATCGGATATGATACAAAAAAAAATTGAAAGCGTTATGGAAGATCTGGATACCTGGCAAGGTAAAAGATTAAAAAATGATTTATTGTTTTAAAAATAAACCAAAAAATCAAATATCCTTCTTCAAACGCTTTCAATTAAAATGATAACAACAAACCATCTATCCATTGCTATCTATCAAAACATCCGCAGAAAAAAATCTTCTACTAAAAAGACTGCGAATAAAAAACCACTAAACCAAACAACTGAACAAATGTATCCCGGAACAAAATACATTTTACTGGATGATAATCATGGAAAAACATGATTTTTGTCATGAAATTCCTCCAAAAACTCATGCCATCACTCGGGTTGATGGGATGAGTTTTTGGAGGTTTCCTGCCTTTGGGCACACAAATAACTGATGGGATAAGGACGGTCAGGGTCCACGTCTCGCCGTGTATACTGGTTTACTGGATCACTGGTTCATTGGTTCACTTGGAATCCGGTGTGGAAAAGCGGTGAGGTGGAGACGTGGAGTTTCAGATCCCGGAGCCGTGCCTGGCCGTTGAATCAGGGATGCACGACATCCCGCCTGTAACGATGCCGTGCATCCTCGAGACCCCGACCTTGTCGGGGGCTCCGGGGTTCCCGTTTCCGCTTCTCCAATGATTGAATGAATGATTGACTGATCAGATT
>JAGTVG010000314.1 GCA_018224645.1 Cyclobacteriaceae bacterium | reverse complement strand
GCCATTTCTTATTCCCACCTTGCCCGCAGGCAGAGGCACAAACACATGCTGCCCGAATATGGCCTGAGGAGTCGGATTCTCCAGCACGCCTTCCTCAATCATCATCCTGGCGCCTCCGGGCGCAGTCTCTTCAGATGGCTGAAAGATCAGCTTCACTGTGCCTCCCCAATGGGCGCGAAGTTTGTTCAGAATGCGCGCTGCACCCAGCAGGCATGACATATGCACATCATGACCGCAGGCATGCATCACCGGCACTTCTTCCCCATTGAATTCACCCGTAACGTTTGAAGCCCAGTCAAGGGCAACCCGTTCCCTGACGGGAAGGCCATCCATATCTGCCCGTAAGGCAATCACGGGTCCCGGTTTTCCTCCCTTCAGGATCCCGACAACCCCCGTATGGGCGATCCCGGTGGTTACTTCCATCCCGAAACCCTGCAATTTTTCGGCAACGAATTCTGCTGTTTTGTATTCCCGGTTCGATAGTTCGGGATGTTCATGGAGATAGTGGCGCCATTCGATGATCACAGGTTCAATTTCAGGGATCATCGTTTCGATCGTTGACTTTAGCTTGTCATGCTTCTGGGCCAACATCCCATGACTTGTCAGACCCATCATCAGGATCATCAGGATTATCCTCGTATTCATATGAAAATTCAGGTTTAGATTAAACCTGAAAGATATATAATTCAATAAACTATTTTGATATTTATCCTGCATTCATTTCTGATCGTCTGGATTAATAGGGTATTTTTATATCTGAATAAAGGACCCCTATCCGGCATGAAAATTAACGGCGTACATTACCAGACCATCTGGGAAAAGGAAAGCGATCCCGGAATGATACAGATCCTGGATCAGAGACTATTGCCATTCGAACTGAAAATTGCTGACCTGCGTGATCCTGAGCAATACGCTTTTGCCATCCGTGAAATGCAGGTCCGGGGTGCCCCACTGATCGGGGTAACTGCCGCCTATGGCATGTATGCCGCCACACTGCAGATTGCCGGTAAAAGAGATCCGGAAAAATTTCTTGGTGAAATTGCAGGAATGCTTAAAAATACAAGGCCCACCGCCGTTGATCTGTTTTATGCCGTGGATCTTTGCCTGAATTCGATCCTGCAGAAATCCTCACCGGATGAAAGGGTGGATACCGCACTTTCCATGGCGCGGAAACTTAAGGCGGAAAGTATTGAATCCTGCAGAAAGATCGGCGAACATGGACTTGAATTGATCCGGAATCTGAAGGAAAAAAAGGATGGGCCTGTAAACATTCTGACCCATTGTAATGCAGGTTGGCTTGCCTGCATCGATTACGGGACTGCCACTGCACCCGTTTACCTGGCATTTGACCAGGGGATCCCGGTTCATGTCTGGGTCGATGAAACCCGGCCAAGGAATCAGGGTGCAAAACTGACGGCCTACGAACTCAGTGAACATGGCGTTCCCCATACGGTGATCCCCGATAATGCCGGGGGGCATCTCATGCAGCATGGTCAGGTGGATTTGGTCATTGTTGGAACAGACAGGACCACCAGGGCCGGAGATGTAGCCAATAAAATAGGAACTTATCTCAAGGCACTTGCTGCCCGGGACAACCAGGTACCATTTTATGTTGCACTTCCATCCAGTTCGATCGACTGGTCGATCCGGGATGGGATCCGCGATATCAGGATAGAAACCCGGGATGAAAAGGAGGTGACCCACATGGAAGGATGGGATGGTGAAAAGATTACTGAGATCCGGGTCACGCCTTTCAAAAGCCAGGCCCTTAATCATGGCTTTGATGTTACTCCCGCAAACCTGGTTACCGGCCTTATCACTGAAAAAGGAATATGTGAGGCAAGTGAAAGAGGACTTACTGCATTGTTCAGAGATAAAATTTCATCCCGATGAATGAAGGATATATCAAGTTCCAGGCGGAATGGGAAAAAAGCCCTCCCCTGCCATTGAAATTTTTCAGGCGGCTAAATGCCTGGAGAAAAAAACTCTATGACCTCGGCCTGATCGGGGTATATGCGGATGGGATTGGTTATGGCAACATCAGCGAAAGATTTGATAAAAAGGGAAGTTTTCTGATCACCGGCTCCGCCACCGGCAGGTTTCAGGATCTTACGCCCTCTCATTACAGCCTTGTTTCCCGGGTGATTTTTGAAGAGAACCGGCTTGTCTGCCACGGTCCGGCGATCGCTTCCAGCGAATCCATGAGCCATGCAGTGATATACAGGGAATGCCCCGAAATATCCGGGGTGATCCACGTCCATCATAAAGAGCTCTGGCAGTATTTGATCCATAAGGTCCCGACAACCGACAGGTCCGCGGAATACGGTACGCCTGAAATGGCCCGGGCTATTTCGGGGCTAATGCAGGAAACAGACCTGAGAATTTCAAAAATTTTTGTCATGGCCGGGCATGAAGAGGGGATCTTCTCCTTGGGGAAATCCCTGGATGAGGCTGGAGAAATTCTGCTGCAGCATTTTCATCAGTTAACAGAGGGCAACAACTCATGACATCATTCGGAATGATGGCATGAGTTGTTGCCATATCAGGCTATCTTTTCAACAACCGTATCTTTCTGATCCAGTAATCCCTCCTTGATCTTCATCCCCAGGCCAGGTTCATCAGGTGGAACCACCACCCCGTTTACCGGGACCAGGACTTCTTCAATAAAACCGGGATAAACGTCATGGTAAAAATAATACCCGCTTTCCATGATCCAGAGGTTCGTGAGAGCAATCGCCAGATGCGCCGAGGCATACCAGAGGACGGGACCGCCATAGGTATGGGGTGCGGAAGGAATCATGAACGTATCCGCCAGATCGGCTATTTTTTTTGCGGCTGTCAATCCGCCGCACCACGTCACATCAAACATGGCAATGTCGCAGGCTTTTTCCGTAAATAACCTGGCATAGGGATAACTTGTAGCCAACCGTTCACTCACACAGACTGGAATGGATGTTTCACTGGCTAGTTTCGCGTAGGCCTCAACATTTTCTGGGAACATGATGTCCTCGATCCACATGATCTGATAGGGTTCGAGGGCCGTGGCAATTCTCTGCGCGGCAGGGAGGTTCCAGTAGGCATGGAATTCTACGCCGATCTCCATTTCTGACCCAGCGGTATTCCGGATCCTTTTGATCCAGTCCAGGTTGGATTCAATTTCCGAGGGGGAAATATATGATCCAGTGTTCTTCCTGGCAACTGGATCAAATGGCCATATTTTCATCGCCTTAATGCCATTTCCCAGAAAAAATTCAGTGATTCTTTCGATATCCTTTTCATTCGTCCAATCTCCGATGCCATTTGTGGTATTATACACATGGATATTTTCCCTTGCCTTTCCACCAAGCAGCCGGTATAACGGTGCCTTGTAATATTTTCCCAGGATGTCCCATAAGGCGATGTCGATTGCAGAAATAATACGCATTTCAGCTCCTCCCGTAACATTGAAAGCCGCCCGCGTGTACAGGCTTTTCCATATACCTTCGATATCTCTTGGATCTTTTCCGATGATCACACTGACGAGATCCTTCACCGCCCCTACCTGGCTCCGGGTAAAAGGATACGTTTCCCCCAGACCTGTGATCCCGGCACTGGTATGGACACGGATCCATGTCCAGTGGGCATTATTAAAATAAATGGCATCGACACCGGTTATTTTTATTGCACCCGGATCATCCTGAAGATTACCCGGAAGTGCTGGAATTAACGGATTTGAAAATAGTCCAAGGCTGATGAGGCCTGATCTTTTTATAAAATTTCTTCGGGATCCCATAGTTGAAAAATCATGATAAATATCTTCAATTTAAAACAAAAAAATTAATAAGAAAATCCGCCGCCGGGAAACAATGGCAGGGGAAGGCGGCCGGACCGGCAGAGGCTTTTTTCTCTATCCGTTTTTCAAATAGATCTTATAATTCTCACCGGGGGAAAAAATTTCTAGACAATGGGTTACCATTCATGGAATTGATCATTAAAGGCAGAAATCAATTGATCATTGAAATAAAATCAGGTTAAAGTTACCAGTCCTGGAGAAGATAATTTCCAGCCTTCCGGTGTTGGAAAAGCAGTCAGTACTGATACCAACGAATCATTACCCAGGCGGAAACACCGGATTAGTTAAGAGAGGTTCAATACCCAACCGCCTAATATCAGGCTGACTGCTTATTTAAATTTGTTTCTGCGGCTTGCATCAGAATATTTTTCTTCAAAAGAAATTTCTGCCTGGCATCCTTTGGCTTTTCAGGATGAATTCTTCTTTCCGGTCTTCATGGGATTTTACAGATTTTTACCTTAATGTCCTCCCTGTACCGGGATTTACCGGGTATTCCTCCCTAATCAATAGATAATTTCACGCGCATGGATTGATCTGGTCCGATCAGGAAGTTTTTCACATCATAATCGATCTCTCCCTGGTTATCCTTTACGGAAATGATGACGGTGCTTTGAGGCAGAAGTTCGATCACCTGGTCTTCATCCGGAGGCAGCAGATCGATCGTAAAATCCGATTTGTTTTTCAGGTTATAATACCGGTTCCGGTCATTGTCCGTAAAGAAGGCCTGACTGATCGCAATGCTCTGACTGAACAGGGGTTCAAGAAATTCTTCCTTGCCGATAACCATATCATTGAACCAGACGGCGGTTCTGGCATCAGCCAGCGCTTCGTGTATGCTTTCCTCGCTTTTTTCCCTGGCGAAGACAAGCGTCACCGGCCGCCGGGTAACCTTGGTTATTTTTTCATATATCTCTTCCGTCTGGTGAATATCCGAATTGCTCAACATGGTAAGTCCGTATTCCAGGCACCATTGGAATGCTTCAGGATACCAGGTATCCCAGTTGGCAACCTCAATGCCCTTAAGCCATCCTTTCCCAATGAGGTCCTTATGCACATCATACATTTTAATTCCATCCGGGGCCTGTGGTTCCCAACCCGGATGGTTCCAGAAAACAAAACCTCCCTGGTCCACCGCCTCCTTGATTGCCATCATATAATCCTGGTGGTGATGATCAATGGAATCAAGATATCCGTGGGTATGTGTTTCTGCCGAATGCATATGCCCGATCCTTTCAGTTTCAATCCGTTTGGCATCCTTGATGAAAATCGCGTTCAGGTGTCCCGGAGGCATCACCCGGGTTATTTCCGACCCCTGGATGACGATCATATCCTGCCTGTCGCCCTGTGGTTTTGCAATCTCGTAACCGGCATTGTGCTGTACGGGAATATATTTTTTATGGGGCTGGTATTCAATATGATCGGTAATGGAGATCGCATCATACCCCAGCAGCCAGGCTTCCTCCACACGGACTGTTGGCCATACGTTCCCATCTGAAAAAACCGTATGGATATGAAAATCACATTTGAGGGTAACGTAGCCGGGGATATCAGGCACCACCATATCTTTTCTGACAAGCTGTGAGAATGATTCCCCTGCAATGAAGAAAATAAAAATGAGGATCAGGATATAGTTTTTCATATATGCGTTTATCAGATTATTTTCTAAAAATAAGCATGTTAAAAGGGAATTTACAAGTATTCAGTCTTATTTATGTAGTGTACGTGGTCTGACCAGGGGGCTGTGGTCTGACCACGATCACGCTTGCCAGGGTGTGACCGGCATCTGTTAGAATCCTGAGCCTAAAATTCATGACATCCACTCAAACTGATGGCATGAATTTCAGATCGATAACCTGAAACATGATAAATATCATTTTCTTTCATTCAAAATGTTTTTAACTTTCATATGAAAGTAATTTACCGGTGATCTTCAACATTCAACGATATTCAATACATGATGGAAAAGGTGTCAGGACAAGCATCTTTCTGAAAGGATGCCCCTTGCGGTGTCCATGGTGCAGCAACCCGGAAAGCCAATCTTTTGCAAAGGAAATTTTGTTTGATGAATCCAGATGTATGGAATTCGGTGATTGCACCAGCGTGGAAGACGGCGTTTTTTCCTTCAGTGAGGGCAGACTGTTAATGAACCGGAAGGTGCTCGCTGATGCCGGTCACTATGAAGAGACCTGTCCTTCTATGGCGATATCCGTTGCAGGGTATGAAAAAACCGTTGAACAGGTCCTGAATGAAATCGAAAAGGATGAACAATTTTATCGGCTTAGCGAGGGCGGGATCACCCTGACCGGCGGTGAACCGTTCGCCCAGGACAACTGGATCCTTGACCTGGTTCTGGCATTGAAAAAAAGGGGAATTCCGGTGGCAGCAGAGACATGCCTGCATATTTCCCGGAAGAAATTATCACGGTTTATTCATGACATTTCGGAATTCCTCATTGACCTGAAACATGTTGATGCCGAAAAATTCAGATCTTTTACAGGCGGCAACCTGGAGCTGGTCCTGGGGAACCTGAAATTCCTGGATCACCACGCGGTTCCATACCGGCTGCGGATCCCGGTGATCCCCGGTTTCAATCATTCATTCGCTGACATGAAACGCATCATAAATTTTTCTGCCAACTTAAAAAATTGCCGGCATATGGATTTTATCCCCTATCACAACCTGGGGGAATCTAAATACAGGATGCTGGGCAGAACTTATTCCTATGCGGGTTCCCGGCCTGTCGATGAACAGGAACTGGAAAAGTATCTGCAATATGCAACTGAAAAAGGATTTACTGTTACAACCGGAGGTTAATCATGATACAGACTGTTCAAATAACCGGGCTCTCCGAAAGGATAGTCCAGATCAAGGAAAAAATACTGAATTCAAAGCCTTCGGTCTGTACGGAACGGGCCAGGCATTATACCGATATCTACCAGGAAAATGCCGGTATGCCTGTCATTAAAAAACGTGCCCTGGCGATTGAACGGACCCTGCAGCGTATGTCCATATTTATCGGGGAAGGGGAATTGATCGTCGGAAATCATTCCTCGCAGCTGCGGGCTGCACCCATCTTTCCCGAATATGCAGTTCAATGGATCCTCGATGAACTGGATGAATTTGACAAACGTCCGGGGGATGCCTTTTATCTGACCCATCAACATAAAAAGGAACTGAAGAAGATCTGTGAATGGTGGAAAGGCAAAACGCTGATTGAATATGGATATGAAAAAATGTCCGCCATCAACAGGGAAATTCACGAATCCGGGATTATCAGGGCGGAAGGCAACCTGACATCAGGTGATGCCCATATTGCCGTAAACCTGGAAAAAATCCTCTGTGTTGGATTGGATGGATATCTCAGGGATGTGCAGCTTCATGGCGGGCTGCTGGACCTGAATGATCCGGCAGATCAGAAAAAAGCCATTTTTTATGAAGCCATGATCATCGCATTGAAGGCATTTCAACATTTCATAGAAAGATTCGCCAGACTGGCCATAAAACAGGCATCTGAAATCCCTGATCTGGGTAGAAAGACTGAGCTCAACCAGATCAACAGGAATTGTTTGAAGATCGCCCACGAACCACCGGAAAATTTTTACCAGGCTCTGCAGCTTGTTTATTTTGTGCAGCTGATCCTCCAGATCGAAAGCAACGGGCATTCGGTTTCTCTCGGCCGCCTCGACCAGTATCTTTATCCATATTTCCGCGATGACCTGGCAAACGGGAAGATCACCGAAGAGGAAGTGCTGGAACTGCTCGAAAATACCTGGCTTAAATTATTGTCAATCAGCAAAATACGTCCCTGGTCCCATACACGATATTCTGCCGGTGGGCCGCTCTACCAGAATGTTACCATCGGCGGGCAAACTGTGGATGGAGGGGATGCCGTGAATGAACTGAGTTACCTCATCCTGGAATCGGTAGGTCTGCTGAAACTCCCCCAGCCTAATCTTTCTGTCCGGTATCATACCAATATCCCTGAAGAATTCCTGTTCGCCTGTACCAGGGTGATTGAAAAAGGTTTCGGCATGCCTGCATTCAATAACGATGAGATCGTGATCCCTTCCCTCCTCCAACTGGGTGTGGCCAGCGTTGATGCCTTCAACTATTCCGCTATCGGCTGTATTGAGATCGCCGTTCCCGGGAAATGGGGATACAGATGTACCGGGATGAGTTTTTTGAACCTGATGCGCGTTTTCCTGGCAGCGATCAATGATGGCAGGGATACCATGACTGGAAAAACCTTTCTGCATGGAGCTGGCAGTTTATCTACATTCAGCAATTTTGACGAACTGATGAAGGCCTGGAAAGATCAGATCCGGTTCTTCACCCGGAAATCAATCGAAATCGATGCCACCGTTGATACAGCCCTTGAAGAACTTGTCCCCGACATTCTATGTTCTGCTTTTGTTGATGATTGTATTGAACGCGGGCTGACCATCAAGGAAGGGGGTTCCAGGTATGATTTTGTTTCCGGACTCCAGGTCGGGATCGCAAATCTTGGAAATTCTCTTGCAGCCATCAAAAAACTTGTCTTTGAGGAGAGGAGACTCCAGGCCGGGGAACTCCAGGAACACCTTGAGAAAAATTTTGAAGGGAAGGATGGGGAACGGATCAGGCAGCTTCTGCTGAATTATGCCCCCAAATATGGAAATGATGATGATTATGTGGATCAGCTTTTGAAGGATGCCTATTCCTGTTATATCCGCGAACTGGACCAGTATCATACCACCCGCTACAACCGCGGTCCCATCGGATGCAGGTATTATGCCGGGACTTCGAGCATATCCGCCAATGTCCCGTCAGGATCCGTGGTACCGGCTACTCCCGACGGAAGAAAAGCCTTTACCCCGCTGGCTGAAGGTTGCTCACCTACCTCGGGAACCGACATACTCGGTCCGACGGCGGTATTTAATTCCGTTTCGAAGCTACCAACAGAAAAGATCATGGGGGGAGTCCTCCTGAACCAGAAACTGACACCAGCCAGCTTAAGGAATGAACGGGATAAACAGAAACTCATCTCGATTATCAGAACATTTTTTACCCGTTTGAAAGGGTGGCATGTACAATACAACATTGTTACCCGGGATACACTGCTGGCCGCGAAAAAAGATCCCGAACAGTACCGGGACCTGGTGGTCAGGGTCGCAGGTTATTCTGCATTTTTTACTACCTTGTCTCCCGATATGCAGGATGATATCATTGCGAGAACGGAGCATACACTATGATTTTTTTATGGATAAACTATTGTGCGGGGTCGATCTGGGAGGCACTAAACTTAAGGTGGGTCTTGTTGATGAAGAAGGACAGGTGATCGATAAGATCACCGTCTATGATCATGTGAATAAACCGGAAGAACTTGTGGTCGAACAGATCGCCCTGATGATCAAAAAACTGATAAAAAAGAATCAGATCGATGAATCTGATTTGGTTGGGATCGGCATCGGGATCGCAGGCCATCTCCGGTTCCACGATGGCATTATTATCACAACCTCCAATCTGAAAGGATTCAAGAATTATCCCATGAGAAAAAAATTGCAGGACTTTTTCAGGATCCCCATCCTTATGGATAATGATGCGAATGCACAGGCTTTTGGAGAATTCAGGTACGGGGGAGGAAAGCATTATCAGAGTATGATCTTCCTGACAATCAGTACAGGGATCGGGGCCGGGATCATCCTGGATGGAAAGGTATACCGGGGTATGACGGGTACGGCCGGGGAGATCGGCCACACGATCATCGATCCGGATTGTGATATCACCTGCACCTGCGGTAATACAGGATGCCTGATGTCATGTGCCTGCGGGCTGGCACTTCCCCATCTTTTCAGAAAAAAAATCGAATCGGGTAAGACCACCACTCTTCCAATCCCGGAAAATTTTGATCTGGATCAGATCGATGGGAAATGGCTGAAAAAAGGACTGGAGATACATGATCCGGTAAGCGAAGAGATCGTAATTCAATGTGCGGATTTCATCGGGATCGGTT
>JAGTVG010000313.1 GCA_018224645.1 Cyclobacteriaceae bacterium | reverse complement strand
TGGAATCTTCTTCCCGGTTCGGAATATAAATTTCCGGGATAAAGTTGAATCCTTCATAGACATTGTATATGATATCCCCGACCACCCCGACAATATACCGTTTGCCTTCATCCAGGTTGACAAGCTGTCCGATGGGATCGCCCTGTAAATACCGGTTTACATATGCCTCATTTACGATCACCCCCTCTTCATAATCCGATTCCCTGTCCTTTTCGAAAAACCTGCCCTGGACCAGGTCGACGCCCATCATTTCCATGTAACCATCTCCTACCCTTCGGGAACGGATCTCCACACTTCCTGTATCCAGATGAAGAAAGGTATCGGCCCAGGATCCGCCAAGCTGATCATCGGTGCCGGCAAATGCCACTATATCCGGATTGGCCCGGATCTTGTCAAGCATCTGCTGATATTCTGTCTGATCATCTAGCCAGATGGTGATCACCTCATCCTTGTCATACCCTATGTCAAGGGATTTCAGGAATTCAGCATTCTGCATAAAGGTAAGTGCGGCGATAAGTGCGATAAGTGAAAATGAAAACTGTAGGGCATTCAATACCCTCGAAAAAAGTCCGGATCCTTTTAATTTGATCTTATTCCTGAAAATGACAGCCGGCTGGAATTTTCTGGAATAAAATGCTGGGTATAATCCGGCGATGACCGTAATGACGAGAAAGAACCCGATAAACGCCAGCAACAGGCTGGTTGTACTTACATCCTGGATACTGAAAGTAATTTCCCACAAGGAAAAGAACCCATCGAAGATCCCCCTGAATAAAGCAAGCCCGAAAATAAAGGAAAGAAAGGTAGTCCATGACATTTCAAACAAAAACTGGGTAAAGATCTGGCCAGAGCCCCCGCCCATGACCTTTCTGACACCGATTTCCCGGACACGGTAAGCCATCAGGGCCATGGTTGTATTGGCCAGGTTAAAACAGGCGATAAGCAGGATCAACAGGGCCATGGAAGTAAAAATGGCGATGACATGATAACTCAACCTCCAGATCGTATATCCGCCGTTCATTTTCTGGGTATTGAGGATCGAACCATCCTTAAACCCAACCAGTTCGAAATCGGCAACCTTCCATTCCTGCCGCGCTTCGTTCTGTATGGTCAGGTACGTATCAAGCTGCTGATCGAGATTCTGAAGCGAAACGCCTTCTTCAAGCCTGAAAAAAGTGGCGGCCTGTTGCCACAATGTCCAGTCCGATCGATCCAGTTCATGTCCGTCAAAATAATTTTCTATCTGCGTAAGTGCATCAAATTTGAAGCTCGAATTGAACGGGATTCTTTCAAATACTCCTGCCACCGTAAAATCGATCGATTTTTCGCCTGGATAATGTATGGTGAGTGTTTTCCCTTCCGGATCACGCTCACCGAAATACTTAAGGGCCATTTCTTTCGTCAGGAATATCCTGCTTTTGTTTGCAAGGGAAGAATGGGTCCCTGATATCAGCCGGATCTTGAAGAGATCAAAAAAATTCGGGTCCACATAGGCCACATTCTGGTTGAATACCAAATCTTCATAAACCACATTTTCTCCCGAGGAAATGAATCTGGTCTGACTTTCAATTCCCGAAACCTCGTCGGCCATCCTGGGCCCCATGGGAATCGGCGCGTAATCATACCTTTTGGTCACACCTCCGGCATCGGTCTTGAGTTCATTTACCCGGACAAGGTCTGCGGTATTCTCATAATAATCATCAAATTCATAGTTAAATGCATAAAGCATGAAGATGGTCAGGCCAAAAGCGATGGCCACACCAAGCCCTGTAATGTTGATGAGTACGTAAATTTTATTCTTAAAAGTGTTGCGAAGTGCAACCTTGAGATAGTTTATCCACATGTTGTTTTAATTTATGGGTTTATTGACCGTTAGAACCTAGGACGTCAGATTCCATAAAGAAGTTACACAGCACAGTTGCACAAATTGTTTCCAGACGTTTTAAAGCGGAGAAGGGAAAAGCGGAGACGGGGAGACGGGGAGAGGCGGAAAAGCGGAGAGGCGGAAAAGCGGAGACGCGGAAAAGCGGAAAAGCTGCCCCCGGTCTTCAGGCTTCCAGCTTCCGGCTTCCGGCTACCCGCTACCGGCTTCCAGCTTCAGGCCTCCGGCTTTAACGCCACGAATTCAACAATTCATACGCCTTCCTCAGCTTTTCATACATATTTTCCGCTTCCCGGAAATAAACCGTCTGTTGACCATCGGAAAAGGCCTTTTCAGGCTCAGGATGTATTTCCAGCATCACACCATCGGCCCCCGCCATTACGGAAGCCAGTGCCATTGGCTCGACAAAATCACGGATCCCGATGCCATGAGAAGGATCGGCAATGACCGGAAGATGTGTTTTTTCCTTCAGGATGGGAATTGCATTCAGATCCAGGGTATTCCTGCTGGCCGTTTCATAGGTACGTATGCCGCGTTCACATAGTATCAGTTTTTCATTTCCGGCGGAAAAAACATATTCGGCAGAATATAAAAGTTCGTCGATCGTTCCCGAAATGCCTCTCTTGATCATCACGGGTTTATCCACTCTTCCAAGTTCATCCAGGAGGTTGAAATTCTGTGTATTCCTCGCTCCCACCTGGTAAATATCCACGTAATCATACATGGGTTCGATCTGCGAGACCTGCATCACCTCCGTGATGATCCTGATCCCTGCCTTCCTGGCAAGTTTATGCCAGAGCTTTAACCCATCAAGTCCGAGGCCCCGGAAAGAATAGGGAGAACTCCTGGGTTTATATACCCCCCCTCGCATGATCCAAATATTATTCTTCGCTAAATGATCGATGGTCAGCCGTATGTTTTCCTCACCCTCAATGGAGCATGGACCGGCCATGACCGTAAACTGGCCTTCCCCGACCCTCACATCATCTCCCAGGTCAATAATGCTCGGATTAACCTTCCATTTCCTGGAAACCAGTTTATAATGATCGGAAACGATATGGATATCATTGATACCAGGCATATGCCCGATCTCACGGATATCGAACACTGCTTTTCCGATCCCTACCAGGTAAGTTCCCGCCTGTGTCCTCACTTCATTGGATTTATACCTGATGGATTCCAGTTTTTTAATGATCGCATTTTTCTGCGATTCAGAAATATCCTTATTTAACTGAATGATCATGTGCCTTTATTTCAATTTTTCCCTGTCGCTTTGATTGAATGAATATAAGCCGTAAGATCTTTTTTAATATCCCTGCTATTCATGAGGACCCGGATGATCGCACTCCCGATGATGGCCCCATGGGCATATTTCGTTGCCGATTCGAAGCTCTCCCGGTCGGATATTCCGAAACCCACCATCCGCGGCGTTGACAGTTTCATGCGTTGGATCCGCTTGAAATAGTTGATCTGATCATCAGAGATCCCTTTTTTTGTCCCGGTTGTGCTGGAGGCCGATACCATATAAATAAAGCCATGACTGATTGAATCGATTTCACGTATCCTTTGTTCGGAAGTTTCCGGGGTAATGAGGAAAATATTGTACAATCCATGGGATTCAATAATTGCCCGGTACGTTTCCCGGTACTCCCGGATAGGCAGGTCAGGAAGGATCAGGCCGCTTACGCCTGCATCCCGGCAATCATCACAGAACCGCTTGATGCCATACTGGTAAACCGGGTTCAGGTATCCCATCAGCAGCAGCGGGATACGGGTCTCTCCCCTGACCGAACGTATCTGATCCAAAATCTTTTTCAGGGTGATCCCGTTATCCAGGGCCTGTTTATTGCTCATCTGAATCGTGGGCCCATCGGCTACCGGATCTGAAAAGGGGATGCCTACCTCAATCATGTCCGCCCCCGCATCCTGCAGCGTTCTGATGATCAGCGCGGTATCATCCAGGGCAGGGAAACCGGCCGTAAAATAGGCCGACAATATTCCGGTCCTTTTATCAGAAAACGTCCGGTCGATCATATTCATCATTTTCGTTTCCATGTCATCAATTTAATAATTCCCCCATTTGATGTAGGTTTCGAGATCTTTATCCCCCCTCCCGGAAATATTCATTACCAGGACATCCGATTCTTTCCAGGTAAGTTTTTCAAGGATGGCAAGTGCGTGGGCTGTTTCGATGGCCGGGATGATCCCTTCCAGACGGCTCAGTAGGATGCCTGCCCGCATGGCTTCCTCATCAGTTACATGATAAAAGTCCGCCCTTCCGGAACTGAACAGATGGGCATGCAGGGGCCCGATTCCGGGATAATCCAATCCGGCAGAAATGGAATACGGCTCTATCACCTGCCCGTCATCGGTCTGCATGAGCAGGGTTTTGCTCCCATGCAGAATGCCTGGTCTTCCCAGGGCTGTAGTAGCGGCTGATTCTCCGGTATCAATCCCTTTTCCGGCTGCTTCAACAGCGATCAGACGGACTTTTTCTTCATCAAAATAATGATAAAACACACCTGCCGCATTGCTGCCTCCGCCAAGGCATGCGATGATATAATCGGGATTTCTATTCCCCGTAAGCTGTTCAAGCTGCCATACGACCTCCTCGCTGATCACCGACTGGAACCGGGTGACCATATCCGGGTAGGGATGCGGTCCCACCACTGAACCAATGATGTAATGCGTGTCACGGGGATGATTGATCCAATGCCGCATGGCTTCGTTGGTGGCATCTTTCAGCGTTTTATTGCCGCTTTCTGCCGGCCTGACTGTCGCCCCCAGGATCTTCATCCGTTCCACGTTTGGGCGCTGCCTGACTATATCCACCGATCCCATGTAAAC
>JAGTVG010000312.1 GCA_018224645.1 Cyclobacteriaceae bacterium | reverse complement strand
TACAATGAAATTCCCGTTCATGTGGTAGGCTATCCCAATGCTGTTGAACAGATCCGCCCGGATCCTGCTGTTCTTTTCATTTTCGCTCAGACTGATGGCCTCATCAGCAATAATCCGGGCTTTTATCGGATCAATAAAACCATATTCGTAGATCAACTTGCTGTATATCTTCAGTCTTTCTGAGGGATCATCCGTTTGCCTGAGTAATTTCTCAAGGTTATCTATTTCGGTTTGTCCGAACAAAAAATGACCGCAGAATATAAAGAGTAATAATAGAACAGTCAGTCGACTCACTCGAATCATATAACTTGTGTTATTATAACGCGAATTATGTATTTTTTTATAATACTGCAAGTTCACTAATTCGCTTGCTATCAATACATTCGTTTTTTGAAATATTAGTAACAGGATACCAGAAAAAAAAATAGAAGAATTTTCGTATTCACGGGATCCGGATTGGCCCTGGAATCCCGGTCTGTAAGGATATCACATGCAATCAGTGAGAATATTTTCCTTTATACGGTTTTCTGATTTGATGACATTGAAAAATTCGGAAAGGAATGCCTTCATGTGCTGCCTGGAATTATAGTCAAGCATTTTTTCCTGGCTGATGAGTTCAAAAATCTCCTTCCGTTTGCTCCGGATTTTTTCAGCGACCGGATAAATTTCGTTCATGTCAAAGCACAGGCCTTTATAAAGCCGTACAGGGGCTGAAAGAAAAGGTTTCCCGCCTCCCAGGGAATAATCCGTTCCGACGAGCATGGTATAATCAAAATCATAAGGTACGGCGTAAAATCCTGCACTGTCCGAAAATGTTTTAAGATTTTTTGACATATTAATGATCCAGTCAGTATTACCGATCATATACTGGAACAAACTCAGGAGGATTGCATTGTTTTTCTCCAGGTCTGTCAGGGTAAGAGATTCCTCAAATTCTTTCATCTTGTTCCTGGAGGCAAGATGATCGATATCCTCAATGAGGAATCCAATCCGTTCAATCGGATCCAGCTGGTTTTCTGTATCTTCATATATGATGTTTGCAGATCTTACCTTAAAACTGATGGGAGTCAATAAACCGTAAATCCTGTAAGTAACATATTCCCGGGCCACAAATTGATCGAATTCGGAAATGGCGGTCTTGCAATGCGAGACGATCTTGATTTTTTCATTGCCTTCAAAATAGGTGTCGACGATGTCTTTCTTTTTGAAATTCAGCCGGATGGGAGGAAAATCACAGTTAGCAGAATCCCTTCTGAAATTACCCCGTGCCTGCACTTCCGTATCAAATTCTTTTGATTCGCCTTTAATATCCTCAATGATGATGGTGGCAGGCTGGTAATCATTATCATCATCACGCTGGTTGAGCAGCCGGATCAGATCCGTCCGGAGAATGATATCCACCGGCTGTGAATTATCGAAAAGCCGTGGTGGATTATTCATTTCCTGCCCGTAAATCATAACGGGAAACAATAAAAAGATTATTGATCTTAAGCATTGACCGTTCATTCTGAAACGTATTTAATGATCTTTGAGATAAACCCCTGAAGTTAAATGAATTGTTAAAATTAAAAGAAATATTTCAATAAATATTGATGAGTTCCCTCAAATACTGAATTTATTGTTTTTTTTACACGTCCGTTCGTTGTCCGCAAAATCCGGGCAGGCCGGCGGAAAATTCTCAGGATTATGTAAACTGTTAGCCTGATATTTCGTTATTGGAACAAATAGAAAAATTAAATCTAAAATAGACGATTACTTGTATTTATCAGAAATTATAATTTTATATTTGCACTTTTTTAAAACAGGTTAAAAATTAATTTAAAAGAGATATGTACTGGACATTAGAATTAGCATCTTATTTAGAAGACGCGCCCTGGCCAGCCAGTAAAGATGAGTTGATAGATTATTCAATCCGGTCCGGTGCGCCACTTGAGGTCGTAGAAAATCTGCAGGAATTGGAAGATGACGGACAACCTTATGAAAATATTGAGGAAATATGGCCAGACTATCCGACGAAGGAAGACTTTTTCTTTAACGAGGATGAATATTGAAGTTATTCAGACATTTTAGGATCTTAACAACATTGCTGCCATCTGAAGATCCTCCGGCGTTGTAATTTTAATGTTTCTGTAACTGCCTTCAAACAGGGAAATTTTATAACCCGCCTTTTCTGCGACACTTGCATCATCAGTAAATGATGGATTTTCAGGCTGTTCGTATGCCCTTTTTATGATGGGTATCTGAAATGTCTGGGGGGTCTGGATCAGCCTGTATTTAGAACGGTCAACTGTCCTGGTTTCATCCTTGTCGGTGATGCGGATAGATTCCTTTAACCTGACCGCAGCTATTGCGCATCCGTGGAGGGCTGCCAGCTGGAAGGATGCCCCGATAATGGCTTTATCGACCATGGGCCTTACCCCGTCATGAATCGCCACAAGTCCGGAATCGCCTGTTTTTTCCAAACCGTTACGGACCGACTGGAAACGTGTTTCGCCACCCTTTGCCAGTATCACCGGATAATGAAATTTATATTGATGGCATAATTCCTGCCAATGATCGTGATCTTTTTCGGCGAGAACAGCAATCAGGTTTATATTCGTCGAATAATCAAAAAAAATCCGGATGGTATGCATGAGAATCGGCAATCCGTTGACAGGAATGTACTGTTTGGGTACATCGCTGGTCATTCTTGTTCCTGTGCCCCCGGCTACGATGACTGCATATTCCATGTCAGGCATGTCAAAATGCGGATTAAATGATCAGCATGACATCGCCATATGACAGGAATCTGTATTTTTCCTTGATTCCGGTTTTATAGGCATTCAATACCGTGTCATATCCACCGAACGCGCAGGCCATCATCAACAAAGTGGATTCAGGCATGTGAAAATTGGTGACCAGCGCATTGCAGATCTTAAAGTCATATGGCGGAAAGATAAACTTATCGGTCCAGCCGTCACTGGCCTTCAATCTTCCATTTGCCGAAACGGATGATTCGAGCGTACGCATAGTGGTGGTACCGACTGCACATACCCTTTTTTTAATATCGAGGGAATGGTTTACCATTTCTGCTGTTTTCTCGGAAACCGCATAATTTTCTGAATCCATTTTATGTTTGGTCAGATCCTCCACGTCAACAGGTCTGAAGCTCCCCAGGCCGATATGCAGGGTGATCGCTTCAATGTCCACGCCCTTGATCTCCATTCTTTTCATAACCTGCCGGGTAAAATGGATCCCCGCGGTGGGTGCTGCAACCGCACCTACATGGCGGGCATAGATCGTCTGGAATCTATCCCTGTCTTCCGGTTCAACCGGCCTGTTGATGTATTTGGGAAGCGGGGTTTCGCCCAGGGTATCGATCATGCCGTAAAATTCCTCATCCACCCCATCGTAAAGGAAACGGATGGTCCTGCCCCGTGAGGTGGTATTATCGATGACCTCTGCAACCAGGTCGCCTTCTCCGAAATATAATTTATTGCCAACGCGGATTTTCCTGGCCGGATCTACGAGAACATCCCATAGATGCATTTCCTTATTCAGTTCGCGTAACAGGAATACCTCTATTTTGGCACCTGTTTTTTCTTTATTACCATAAAGCCGGGCCGGAAAAACCTTGGTATCATTGACCACCATAATGTCCCCTTCATTGAAATAATCGACAATATTCTTGAAAATTTTATGCTCGATCTCTCCCGTCTTCCTGTGGATGACCATCATTCTGGATTCATCCCTGTTTTCTGCCGGATATAAGGCTATAAGACCAGATGGCAAATCAAACTTGAATTCTGATAATTTCATGAGTAATATTACAGCGTGAAAAGTATGTTCATTGTCCTTAAGGGACTGCAAAGCTAAAGAATTTGAAACAATTATAGAGTTGATTTTAACAAATTGTTAACATTATTTTTACAGGTTTGAGATCATATGTTGTTTATCCGGTTATTATTTGAAAGTTTAAGGTTTGCCTTCAATGAATTGCGTGTAAACCTTATGCGCACCATACTTTCGCTTCTGGGTGTCACCATCGGGATCTTTGCCATCATCGGGGTTCTTACCGTGGTTGATTCACTTGAAAACAGCATCAAGGCAAGCCTTGCCTTTATCGGGGAAAATGTGATCCGTGTGGATCAGTTTCCCTGGGATTTTGGCCCTGATTATCCCTGGTGGAAATATATGCGCAGACCGCAGGCTACCTATGAGGAATATGAATTCCTTGCTGAAAATGTGAGTCCCGGCAATTTTAACGGACTCTGTATTTTTGCCGTCAGGGAAAATGTAGTGTTAAGACATGAAAGCAACAGTACCGGTGGCGCGATACTGCTGGGTGCCACCTATGGTTACAGTGATGTATATGAGGTGCCCATTGAAAGCGGCCGTTATTTTTCTCCTTCGGAAATTAACTTTGGCAGCAATGTGACCATCATCGGGGCAGAAATTGCATCAACCCTGTTCGGAAACCGGGATCCGGTCGGAAGGGATATAAAGATCAGGGGATTGAAGTTCGTTGTCATCGGAGTCATGAAAATACAGGGAGAAAATCTGATCGACACCCCGAGTAATGATGATTTTTGCCTGATCCCCTATGCCGGATTCAAAAAATTGTATTACAGCGGACCCCGGTGGGGAATTGCCTCGATCATAGCCGTCAAAGGTACTGATGAT
>JAGTVG010000311.1 GCA_018224645.1 Cyclobacteriaceae bacterium | reverse complement strand
GACCCCTTCCTTACCAAGGAAGTACTCTACCCCTGAGCTACGTCGGCTTTTATGCCCTTTTGCTTTCCGAAAAAAACAAAGAGCGGGAGACGAGGCTCGAACCCGCGACCTGCAGCTTGGAAGGCTGCCGCTCTACCAACTGAGCTACGCCCGCATGATATGTGGTGATTTTGTGATTCTGTTATTTTGTGATTTGTAATCCCCTCACCAATTATATATCACTATATCACCGTATCACCTTATCACCTTATCACAACATATTAATCCCGTGGGGGGAGTAGGATTCGAACCTACGAAGGCATTCACCAACGGATTTACAGTCCGTCCCAGTTGGCCGCTTTGGTATCCCCCCGATTAACTGAAACTGTCAAATTAAAAAACGTCCCTTTGCAAAAATCAATACCGTTTCTGCAAAGGGAATGCAAAATTATATTCTTTTTTGTTTTAATCAAATTTTTGTACTAAATAAATTATGCCGCAAAAAGCCCCTGACTGGAAAAAAATACGGCCACAATCCGGCCCGAAATTCAGAATCATTATTCTACCGGAAAACAGGTTCAGATCAGGGCAGGGATCCATATAATTGCCGTAAATATCTGTCCTCCTCCTGCTTGCGGATGTCCTCACGGAGTTCACGAACTCCAGTTAATTCAGTGAGCAATCCCAGGGACTGATAAGCCGATAACCTCACATAGTTTTTTGAATGACCCCTGGCATACCGTTCAAGGACAGCTATACCCCTCCTTTGTACCAGTTCAGGGGCATCCATGATGTATTCCCCAAAATATTGCAGCAGATACCAAAGTGTCTCTGATTTTGCAGCTTTTATTTTGTCCACAAACCATTCGAATTTCTGATAACCTCCCCGGTCGATATAAAAACTGGCCAGCGGAATCACAATATTAATATTGTCATATTGATCGAACTGTCCGGCTACCTTTGCCATTTCCTGGGGAGAAGTGGCTGAATAAACATATATCGCCGTTCCGGCTACAAGATAGGAACTGTCATTAAGAGCGCTCATATAAAGTTCGTTGTATTTATCACCAGTGAGGGAATAGAGAATATTCAATGCATCGGCCCGCACCTGCGATTTTTCATCATTGGCTGCCAATTCCGACAATATGCCTTCAATTTCATGTTTATCCGGCTTGTCATAATTCTCCAGCGCATTGACAGCCATCTGTCTGAAAAACCAGAATTCATCCTGTATGGCATCCTTCATGACATGCCAGCTCAGGCTGTCATTCACATCCTTGAGCAGGGTATCCAACGCAAGGTACCTGGGTAAAAAATCATCTGTGAGATTATACTGCAGGAAATATTCCTTCATGGATTTTGGATGATCAATTTCAGCCAGCAGCTGATGATCGCTGTCAAAAACCACAAGTTGAGGTTCCTCCGCCAGTTCGAATTCAAACATCTGCTCTTTTTTATCGATGATCAATTCATACTGAATTTTCTGATCCTTCGTCCAGACATCAAATTTTACAGGAAGCCGATATAGCGGGGTGGTTGAAAGATCCTGGAGTTGACGGACCGATAAGGTAAGAATGGAATCAGCATAATTATCACGGACTTCGAGCTCAGGATGTCCCGATGCCAGAAACCATTGATTGAAAAACCAGTTAAGGTCTTCTCCCGTCACCTCCTCGAATATCAGACGAAGCTGGTGTACCTCGACGGCCTGATATTCATACCTTTTAAGATATAAATTCAATGCCGTGAAAAAAGCATCATCCCCCACATAATTCCTCAGCATATGCATTATCCTTCCTCCTTTGGCGTAGGAATGACTGTCGAACATATCATCCTTATCCTCATAGTAGAACCGGATCAGGTCTTTCTGCTCCACCTCAGCTTCTTTCAGATACTGCATCCTTTCCTCCATGTCATGCAGACCAGCCTCATATTTACCGTATTTATATTCATTCCACAGATATTCGGAATAATTGGCAAACCCCTCATTCAGCGTGAGATTTGCCCAGGATTCAAGCGTCACGAGATCACCGAACCATTGATGAAACAATTCATGGGCGATGATCCCTTCGTGATTTTCATCCAGCAACTCACGCCTGTCCACAAGCAATGCATCATAAAAAAGTGATGCCGTTGTATTTTCCATGGCACCTGAAACATAATCACGGACAATGATCTGGGCATACTTGTTCCACGGATAGTCTATACCGATAAGATCGGAAAAAAATGTCATCATTTCTGGAGTGGCCCCGAAAATGTCACGGGCATACTCGGCATATTCGGGTTCAATATAATAATAGAGGGGAATCCCGTTCCATGTGTCTTCAATCACTTCAAATTCACCGACAGCAATCATGGCCAGATAAGGGGCATGAGATTTGTCCATCCTCCAGTAATCCGTCCGCGTACTGTCACCATTGAATTTCGAATAGACAAGTTCACCGTTTGATAAGGTTACATATTTTTCATTAACCGTAAGAAAGATTTCCTGGGTCATACGTTCGTTGGGAGAATCGATGGTCGGGAACCAGTTGGAGTTTGATTCTGTTTCTCCCTGCGTCCAGACCTGCATCGGTTTGTCAGGGTCTGAACCATCATGATTGATAAAGTACAAACCCTGGTCCGATTCAATGGCCATACTGCCGCCTGTCTCATGTTCAGTGGGTTTGGCAGTATACTTGATCCTGATAAATAGATCATCCTCCCGTGTATATACTTTATCCAGGTTTATCAACAGCTGTGAAGTGTCATAAAAATAATCCAGGTCTGTTTTTTCTGTTCCCCTGACAAGCTGAACATAATGGATATCAAAGTTTTTTGCATCAAGCAATAACTTATCCTGCGGGTAGAAATAGGGCCTCAAATGTAACAAAGCCAATCCATTGGCCCGTTGTTGATCCCAATCCAGACTGATTTCAAGCCTTGTATGCAACAGGTCGAAGAGCCTTGTCCTTGAAGCATGATATACCCGTGGCTCAGGTTCAAGAACCTCAATTTCAGGAAGTGTATCAATCCGGGAATAATTGGCAGTTGTATCTTCCGAAGTCATAACCGGCTGCTCAACTTTACATCCGATAATTAATGTCACTAAACACAATGCCCTAAAACCATGTTTTAATAAGCTGATCATCCTGTATGCCGGTAATATTTTATATTCGTTTTATTCAGTTATGTAAAGTTAATCTGTATATTTAAAATAGTATGAATGCTTTCGCAAAAGTTAAATTTTCGCATGCCTGAAGAAATCAACAGCATTAAGGTTACGGTGAATGGCGGCAAATCCTTGGAACTGAATATTTTGGAAAAAGGATTTATGCTGAATGGCCGGAACTACAATTGGGATGTCTCCAGGTTACCTGATGGTAGCTTTCACATTATCCTGGAAGGCAGGAATCACCTGGCAGAGGTTATTTTTTGCGATTTTGAAAAAAAGTCCTTCCAGATCAGGATGAATGGCAATCCCTATGATGTCCAATTGTCTGACAGGTTCGACGAACTGCTCCTGAAAATGGGTATGGCCACCGTCCATAAAACTTCAGATAAAGGCATAAAAGCACCCATGCCCGGCATGATCCTGAAGGTAATGGTAAAGGATGGAACCCGGGTTGAAAAAGGGGATCCCCTTGTTGTCCTGAAGGCAATGAAAATGGAAAATGTAATAAAATCACCGGGAAAGGCGAGTATCAGCAAAGTTCTGGTCAGGGAAGGCCAGGCAGTGGAAAAGAACGATGATTTGATCCTTTTCTAATTTTATTTTTATCATATTTGTCTGAGATTATCTTTGAAGTATAACCGATACGTCCTGAAATGAAATTTAAGAGGATTTTATTGAAACTGAGTGGCGAAGCCCTGATGGGTAAAAAAAAATATGGCATAGATCCGCAGAGGCTTGAACAATACGCTCAGGAAATCAGAAAAGTCAAGGATATTGGACTGGAAATCGCCATAGTGATCGGCGGGGGGAATATTTTCAGAGGCGAATCGGCTGAAGCCATTGGAATCGACAGGGTACAGGGGGATTATATGGGAATGCTTGCGACGGTGATCAATGGAATGGCCCTCCAGAGCGCTCTTGAAAAAGCAGGCATGTTCACCCGGTTGATGTCAGGAATAAAAGTAGAACAGGTCTGTGAACAGTTCATCAGGCGCAGGGCTGTCCGCCATCTGGAAAAAGGCAGGATCGTGATCTTCGGGGCCGGGATAGGCAATCCGTATTTCACGACCGATACCACGGCCAGTTTACGGGCCATCGAAATTGAAGCGGAAGTCGTATTAAAAGGTACCCGTGTGGATGGGCTTTATACGGCCGATCCCGAAAAGCATCCGGATGCCAAAAGGTTTACTCAAATTTCTTTCCAGGAAGTTTTTAAAAATGGGTATGAAGTCATGGATATGACTGCATTCACACTCTGCCAGGAAAATAATCTTCCGATTATTATCTTTGATATGAATAAACCGGGCAACCTGATGAAAATTGTGCAGGGGGATGAAGTAGGGACCCTGGTTCATTAATATTCCTTAACCCAACCAATTTTTTACCATGGAAGAAATTGAATTTTATCTTGAAGAAGCAAGAGAATCGATGGAAAAAGCAATCCATCATGTAAATTTTTCATTCAGCAAGATCAGAGCAGGGAAAGCCACCCCTGGCATGCTCGATGGAATCATGGTCGAATATTATGGCAATCTTACTCCGTTGAACCAGGTTTCATCCATCAACACCCCGGATGCCAGGTCAATTGTGATAAAACCCTGGGAAAAGAAGATCATTCCGGACATCGAAAGGGCCATTATTAACAGCGATATAGGATTAAATCCTCAGAATGATGGTGAATTGATCCGGTTGAATGTGCCACCCCTTTCAGAAGAAAGGAGGCAGCAACTCGTAAAACAGGCCAAGCATGAAGCTGAACTCGGAAAAGTCGGTATCCGTACTGTCAGAAAGGAAACCAATATTCGTTTAAAACATTTGCTGAAGGAACATGTTTCTGAAGATGCAGTTAAAAAAGCAGAAGACGAGGTACAGAAACTGACAGATGAATACTGTGCTAAAATCGACGAAATGCTTGTAAAAAAGGAAAAAGACATCCTTACCGTTTGATCAGACATATAATTTCCTGTCCAGTATAAACTGATATACTTTTTCCGGCACCAGATATCTGACCGACTTGTTTTCCCTGATGCATTTCCTGATGAATGATGCGGATATATCCATCCGTGGCGCTTCCACCAGCTTAACATTGGGGTGATCCTTAACCCCCGATTCTTTTGAATTTGGACGTGGATAGACGATCAGACCGTACTGGTCGAGTATCAATTTATAATTTTTCCACCGGGTAAAACTTGATAGATTATCCTCACCAATGATCAGGCTGAATTGATCGTCCGGATACCGGTCCTGAAGATAGGACAACGTATCGATGGTAAAATTTGGCTTAGGCATCCTGAATTCGATATCAACCGCCTTGAAATGCGGATGGTCTTCAATGGCAAGTTCAACCATATCCATCCGGTCGAATTCATGGATTAGCGATTTGCTGTCCCTTTTATCGGGATTCTGGGGAGATACCACAAACCAAATTTCATTCAGTCCTGAATACTCGAATATCGTATTGGCAATGATCATATGCCCGGTATGGATGGGATTAAAGGAACCAAAAAACAGGCCGACTTTCAATTTTTCAGGATTTTAAAAATATACTTACCAGATCAGAAATTTCCTTCCGGGTTTGTTCTATATCATCGTTGATCACAATATGATCGAATTTTTTTTTGTACTGCATTTCGTTCCGTGCCTTTGCCAGCCTGAATCTGATGCTTTTCTCTGATTCCGTCATCCTTCCCCTCAATCTTTTTTCCAGCTCATCCATATTCCGAACCATCAGGAATATGGACAGCCCCGTACCGGTGAAATAATTTTTAAGGTTAACCCCACCACGGACATCCACATCAAAAATTACATATTGATTCAGGGACCAGATGCGTTCGATCTCCGATTTCAGGGTCCCATAATAGATCCCTTCATAAACTTCTTCCCATTCTATGAATTCATCGTTCCTGATCCTTTCACGGAAATCTTCTTTCGAGAGGAAATAATAATCTTTGCCGTTGGATTCATTCTTCCGCGGGTCCCGGGAAGTAGCTGAAATGGAAAACTGCAGTTCAGGGATCTGATCCAGAAGGAATTTTACGATTGTGGTTTTTCCTGAACCTGAAGGAGCAGAAATGATGACCGCCTTTTTTGAAGCCATCGATCAGGAACGGGTTGATTCTTTAAATTTGATCCTGAGCAGATGAATCAGATCTTGCGGTGCTTCCTTTTTTTCAAGTTTTTTCCTGATGGCCTCCCTGATGGCCTGATCGATCGAATAATATTCGGAACATTGAAGACATTCCTTTACATGGGTATTAAAGAATGTTTTTTCCAATTCATTGGCCTCACCATCAATGATCAGATTCAGCACACTGACGCAATAATCATGATCAACACACGGCTTTTCCTTCATATTCTTTTATTTATCCAGCTTTTCTAATTCTATTTCACGTATATCCCAATGAATCAGCGTATACCTTTAACTTATCCCTCAGGAGATTCCTCGCCCGATGCAATCTTGACCTGACGGTACCAATCGGTATATCAAGGATCTTTGCCATTTCCTCATAGGTAAATCCCTCAAGATCGCAAAGTATAATAACGGTTCGAAAATCAATATCCAATGAATTAATCGCAACTGAGACTTCATCCCCGATTTTTTCCTTGATGGCCTCTATCCGAAGGTCAGAAGTGATGGGTTGATCGACTTCGTCCGAATTATAATAAGTTTCCACCTCCTGATAATCCACCTTGACAGGTTCCTTGCTTCTTTTGCGAAATTCATTAATGAAACTGTTCTTTAAAATCCTGAACAACCAAGCTTTGGCATTAGTTCCTTTTTGGAAGGAATCTATAAAACGGAATGCTTTCAGATAGGTCTCCTGAACAAGATCTTTGGCGTCATCTTCGTTGAATGTTATGCGATATGCAAAATTATAAATGGAATGAATATGCGGAAGAAATTCATCTTCAAAAATAAGTTCCTTTTCTTCAGAAGAATAAAATTTCAATTTTTTGCAGTCCATCCTACCCAAAGTTACATATTTTATCGAAAATAATATACATTTAAAAGTCTTCAATTCTGCCGGAAAAACAACATATAAGATTTGAATTTTTTTTGCGGGATTAAACTCAGGGAGGTTTCGAAATCCTGCATCACAGTCTTCCCTGCCCGGCTGCCGTTGCCGCGCAGGCGGGTGGAAACAGGAATTCTTATTTACTTTATGTTACATCAGTTAATTGAACTCCCGGGGCCAATCCATCGATGACATTATAAGGCTTTTGTAACAGGCTCCGGTTTAATTTTCTGGATTTTTCCGCTTAATTTTGAACCGGTAATTCTGTTTGCATCATGCTTTATGCTTTTTTTTATTTAATTTCCCGCCTTCCCTTCAGTATCCTGTATGCCATTTCTGACCTGATGGCCTACCTTGCCAATAATATCCTGGGATACCGTAAAAATGTCATTCTCAAAAACCTGAGGAATTCCTTCCCGGCTAGGGATGAACAGGAACTTCAAGGCCTTCTGCCTGCCATATACCGGAATCTTACTGATGTGATTGTCGAAACCATTAAACTGCTTACAATCTCAAAAGAAGAACTGAACCGGAGGGTAATTTTTAAAAATACGGACGTCATTGACAATTTTTACCATCAGGGAAGAACGGTGATCGCCACCACATCCCACATTTGTAACTGGGAATGGCTGCTGGGTGCCTCTGCATTGAATCTGGCCGGTCCGATTGATGCTGTTTATCAACCGATCAAAAGCCGGTTTTATGACGACCTGATGCTCCGGATCAGAGGCAGGTTTGGAGCGGTACCTGTGGAGAAAAATAATGTATTCAGGGAAAGTTTAAAAAAAAGGAATTTCCCCCATATTGTAGCACTGGCGGCAGATCAATCCCCTCCAGGTTCAGATTCCAATGTCTACTGGACGAAATTTCTCAACCAGGAAACTGTATTCTACAATGGTATGGAGCGTTTGGCATCCGGCTTTGACTGGCCTGTCGTGTATGGTAAAATGTTCCGGAAGAAACGTGGGTATTATGAGGTTGAATTTATAAGTCTCGGCACTGGTCAGGAAGAAGATAAAAAAGGTTCCATGCTGGATAAATATGCTGAAACCCTTGAAAAAATGATCGAAGAAAACCCTGAAAACTGGCTCTGGTCGCATAACCGGTGGAAACGCCAGCCTCCGCGGGTTACAGGATGAAATCAAACCTCATCAGGCTGCATGCCAGGATCCTCTCCGGCCAGTTGAATGATCCGGTTATAATATAACCTGCCGCACCTGTCGATCATATGCTTTTCGCGTACTTTTTCCCTCAACCTTCTTCCTGCGGCCGTTACAAGAGATTTATTTTTCATAAACACCATGATCTTGCGGGCAGCCTCCCTGGCCTTGAAAGAGTCAGCCAGCAATTCCTCATCATGATCCAGAAATTCATCTGCGCCTCCGCTGCCTTTAAAACCGATCACGGGTATCCCCAGGTATGCATTTTCCAGCATCACCAGCGGATACGGATCTTCTCTTGACGAAAGAAAAAAAAGGTTAAAACGTCGGTAAACCGGGAAAGGATCGGCCATTTCACCAGGGAATTTTACATGGTTCTGCAGGCCATGCCGCTCAATGAATCCATCAACTATTTTTTGTTTATTCCTGCCAAAACCCCCGATCCAGATAAATCTGGCATGTGTACAATTTTCCTCCTGAACCAGTATCCTGGCTGTTTCCAGGAAAAGGTCAAAACCCTTACGGTAATCCACGAAACCTGCGCCTCCCACCACAAAATCAGAATCCTTCAGGTCAATGGGGAAGTTAACAGGTTTGTCACTTCCGGCAGAAACCGGTTCTATGGCTTCAAAATGGACCGTTATTTTATTTTCCGGGATACGATGATTGATGATGAGGTTCTTTTTAACTGCTGCAGAGGCAGCGATATAATGATCGGTGATCCTATGGAGCAATTGTATGTTTTTCCTTCCCGCCGTTTGAATGACACTTTCCAGCTCGTGGGTATGGGTGATGAGGCGGCATTTGAATTTTTTCTTCAATTGATCCGCCAGACGGCCATTGCTGAAGGTGTTAAGGTAAATTAACCCTACAGGTATCTCCATCAGGTGCTGCAGCCTGCAATTCAGATAACTGCCATAACTGATCCTGGACCAGATCTTCTGATATAGCCTGTGGGATAACGGCCTGATCACATAAGTGGGTCCCAGTTCCCGGAAAGATCCTTCGAGATCGCCGCCTTTATCTATCAGGATCATGAACTTCTGTTGGGTATATTTTTTAATCCATCGTAAAAAATACAACAAAAAGATCGGCGCCCCGGTTCTGGAACCTTCATGACAGACGAATAGGATGTTTTTATGTGGGTCCAATTCCGGATATTTGAACTCATGCCATGACTTTGAGTCATGGCATGAGTTCAAATATCAGATATTTTTGGAATAAAGGTTTTTTTTATTCTTTTTAATTCAATTATACTTGACCTGGAATCATATGAGTCATCCTTTAAAAGATATTGCGGTCGTCCTGGTCAATTATAATACAAGTGAATACACCCTGCAATGTATAAATTCCATCGTTTCACAGGTAAGTCCAAAATTAAATTATTCGATCATCGTTGTCGACAACAACTCACGCCAGGAGGAATTGAAAAAGCTCGAGGCTCTTGAAGGTATGGATACTGTGGCTATCATCAAATTGCCCATGAACAGCGGCTTTTCCTCGGCCAATAAAGCGGGTATGGAAATAACTTCTGCCCGGTATTATTATTTCCTGAATAATGATACGGAATTAGAAAATGATGCCCTCGACATCTTATACGAGTTTATGGAAAAACATCCGGAAGCGGGAATTTCATCAGGACAGATGTATCATGCCGATGGTTCGATAGGGATCAATATCAATTACTTCCCGGACCTGTGGCTTAAATTTCTGGGATCCGGTTTCCTTCGGGTCTTTTCACCCGGTAAATATCCGAAAAAAGGAATTCCCTATGTGGCTCCGGTGAAGGTACCATTGCTGAATGGAAGTTCACTGTTCATCCGCAAAAAAGCATTGGATGAAGCGGGAGGTTTCGATACTGAGTTTTTTCTTTATTGTGAAGAAGAGGATCTTGCACTCCGGATGAAAAAAAAGGGCTACGCCTGTTACCTTGTCCCCGAAGCCCGGTACACGCATTATGAAGGGAAAAGCAGCATCCGTGATGAAGGGATCAATTACCTGATGCTCCGGGAATTTTACATTTCACAGCATTATCTCTACCAGAAACATTACGGCAGATTCGCAGCCTTTGTCTGGAGGGTCAGCCAGTTTTTCCGAACATTCCGGAAATGCTATATTCATCAGGATTATGTGAAACTTGCTTTTTTTATTCTTTGGCACCCCAATAAAAAATACAGCCTGCGGCATCAGCAGACCATCCGCTAGAATTTAACATAATTCCGGTAGGAGATCCCGAAAAGCATGCCGAAGTTATGATCAAGATCACCGAAATCATAGCCAATTGCTGCCTTAAAGGCAAATTTTTCAGAGCCGGGGAGGGTGTAGTTCGCTTCAAGAAGTGTATACCACTGGGTCAGGTCACCCATCCAGAACCACTCATAATCCGGGTCGATGGCAATACCATCCCACCTTGTTCTTCCTCCGTATTCTTGCCAAGCACCTTTATTGCTTGTGTAAGTAACCATCAGGCGGTAATCAAGATCTTTTGAAAGATATCCGCTTACCCCAACATGATACGCCCATACCCGGTTATTGACAACATACGGCCCTTCAGTCTCCTCATAACCACTCATTTTTTTTATTTCCGGCAGAGTCTGGAACAAAGGGGTTCCGATGATCCTGCCCTGATAAATATGCCTGTACAGGGGATTGTTATAAAAATCCACCCTCCCTCCGAAAAGATAACCGTAATTTATATAGGCCTGCAGAAATGACCTCCACTCAATTTCCGTATCGATATCACTCACGGGATAACCCAGGCCGGTATAATATTCCTTAAGCCATTCCCTGTCTTCCTCCTTCCAGAGTGAAATGAACTTACCATCAACGATGGGGTCCGGGATCCCCAGTCCGGACTGCTGTTCAGTATGGATAAATTCAAAGAGAATGCCGTTGACAATATTTTTGTCTTCAGTTTCAATGAGAATGCCGGTAAAAAAATCCTGATTCCTGCTGAATTTGGATTCCATCCCGGTCTGGTCGGTCACGGGAAGCTGATAATATAAAGTGATGTCATAATTTTTTATCCTGGAATAAAAACCAAGATCAAACACACCCAGATGTTCCCCGGCAGCATTTACAGCATCGCTTCCCAATCCAGAAACCGTTGATGCACTGCCTGTGAAAACAGCCCAATAATCCACACCAATTTTTCTTCCATTGGCATTCTCCCCCCCATACAGGGCAAAATGACTGATGCCCGCATACGGATTGACCGGGATTTTCTGTGTCCGGATGTAGGCGAATTTTTCATGCAGGTAGGGTAAATTAAAGCGGCTGTGGTCCAGCCGGCCGTTTTCAAGCCATCCGTGGTTCAATGCCCCCTTCACCTGCAGATAGCCCTTCGTGAACGGGACATCAACATAATCATAAAATCCGATCCCGATCCGCGGGATTGGCCTGGCATTATTGCTGACAAGGAATGAGCCACTTGAAAGTTCTTCACTGTATTGGCCTAAAGTATACTCCTGAATTCCTGCGATCAGTTTTAAGTTCCCGTAACTGAAATTGGCATATCCCTGGTATATGAAACTTTCATCCAGGTTACGCTTGATGGCGAGGTCTAAACCTGTGGAAATTGTAAAATGTTTCCCGAATTGAAGCGGATACGTGAATCCGGGCATCAACAGCAGATCCTGAATGCTGTCATTAT
>JAGTVG010000310.1 GCA_018224645.1 Cyclobacteriaceae bacterium | reverse complement strand
TCCAATCCGGGACGGGAGAACCCGGCAACGGCACCCTGGCATGGGGTACGCTTGACAGACTGTTTGACCTGCCATGAGGAACCTCCCGGTGGCAATACCAGCATAACTGGTTTTCATTTTTCATGGCGGACTCAAGTGAAGCGTTAGCCAACGATACTGACATGTTCAGGAAATCATGGCATCTTAAACAATTTTCCTGTACGACGGCTTTCCCGGGATCATGCATAAAGATTACCTGTGGTTCAGCCCGGAGCGTAAATATGGTGGCATGCCGCAGACCATCCTTTGCCTTGAAATAATAGGTCCTGAAAATATTATCATGCGGTACATGACAATCGTTACAGACAGCGTATTCACGATGCGAACTATGGTACCATGTAACATATTCAGGGGCCATGATATGGCAGTTCACACATGTCTGAGGATCATCGGATAAATACGACGGAGCTTTTGATATATGGATCAAAAACAAAATAAGCCCGAAAAATATTCCCGATAAAAATATAACGGGTACTTCCCAATTTACCGGGGGTCGGAAACTTCTGAAAAATGAAAGCATATTAAAAAATAACGGCCTGCAATTAAAGTAATCAATTAACACCATATTTTTAAATTTTCCGGTGAAGAATTTCAATAAGATTCTTTATTCTGCTGTTTTTCCGAATCATCCCTATATATTTAAGCAGAAGTTGATTATTTGCATTAAGATTTTTACGATGCCCATGGAAAAGACAGGATTATGGATGACCTTTTTTATTTTATGTGGGGGAGTCGCTTTATTCCTCTGCTGTAATCCGGATAACAATGGAAGAAAGCAGGAGGAAAAAGATGTAATATATGTACCTGAAATCCGTGGGGAATGGTGGCAGATTGCCGGGAATCCAGACCTCGGGGAGCTCACCGCCGAGGAACAGGAGCCTGTCGATTTCGGGATCTGGCAGGCAGCGGATGGAACATGGCAGTTATGGTCATGTATCCGTAAAACCGGAGAGCAGGGACATACCCGTCTTTTTCATCGGTGGGAAGGCGATTCACTGACGCAGACCTTCTGGGAACCGAAGGGGATAGCCATGCGTGGAGATACCGCTTTCGGGGAAGCCCGGGGCGGCCTGCAGGCGCCGTATGTGATACAGAGAGATGGAAAATACCTGATGTTTTATGGCGACTGGAACCGCATATGCCTCGCAGAAAGCTCCGACGGAAAGAATTTTGAACGTGTTCTGGTCGATGGATCCCCCGCCCTTTTCGGCGATCCGGCCGAAACAAATACAAGGGATCCCATGGTGATCAGAACGAATGATCAATGGTATTGTTACTATACAGCGCATCCGGATAATGAAGGGGCCATTTATGTCCGCACTTCAGATGATCTTCTGAATTGGAGTGAATCAACCATCGTTTCCTATGGAGGGAGTCCGGGCAAGGGTGAGCTATGGTTTGCCGAATGCCCTCATGTTATACCCTTTCAGGGGAAGTATTATCTTTTCAGAACCTATTCTTATAAAGATCCCAGAACCAATATCTATAGTTCGGATAGTCCTGAAAATTTCGGGATAGATACGGATTCACTTCTTGTGGCGAAACTCCCGGTGGCAGCCCCTGAAATTTTCATGTCAAACGGTAAATGGTACATCGCCGCCCTGATGCCTGATATTCAGGGAATCAGGATTGCGGAACTGAAATGGACTGAAACAGAAGATTAGCAGGCAATATTGATTCTGAAGCTTCAGATTTCCCCTGTTTGACTGCCGGACCTTAACCGGTAAGCCAGGGAAAAAATTCCAGGCGGATGATTCAGTTTTAATTTAAATTGACCAAATTTTTTTATATACTTATAAAGATGCTTCCGGATCATGGTGAATGACTTATTTTAATCATTGACATGCTGTAAACATTGCTCTTTGTGCTATCAGTAAACTAACGATTCTCTATGGATATCAAAACAGTAATCGGTGTAATTCTTTTGATCCTGGGTTCTGTGGGATTGGTATTAGGCGTATTGGGAATTTTTGGACAGCAAATTGTTGCTGTAAATGCATGGGCCCTGGCTATCCTCGGCTTTATTTTTTTTATTTCAGGTATCAGTTTATTAAAGAGGGCGATATAATCAGGGCAGGCACTTCTGATTGGAATTCAAAACCTTGCGGAGGATGCAGGCATAAAAGATGTCATACAGCCTCAGATTTGACGTTGACCATTATGGAAATGTAAAACAACTGGATGCACAGGAAGACATCGAAGGCGGAGACAGGCTCGTGGACCAGAAGGTTGAAGAAGCCAAAAAAGCATTTTAAGGAATAGATCACGACTGGATTCCGGGAGAAATTCATAATATCGAAGTTCAGCAATGAGTTACCATTCCTGTACATTTCAGCATCAAATTACCACCAGGTTTACAAATGGTGTAATTGAATAATATTATAATCAGAGAAAAAATCCGGGCAATCAGAAATCCGGGTTTTTTTATTTTTTTTGAAAAAAATGTGTAAAGTAATTCTCCCTGAGACGAAAAGCTGATTTCCTGGTAAAAATGGAGCTGAAGTCGGGGAAATCTGACAAAACCATGAATTATATCATTTTCATTTACCCGGAATGTTCCTATATTTGGTCATATCGATTTTTTGACATTCATATTTTTTAATTCCATGAATTCCAAGGAAAGGGTTATTGCCTCACTCAATCATCAGATACCTGACAGGATACCCGTGGATATGGGATCTACCGGCGTGACAGGTATCCATGCGCTTGCGGTTGAAAAATTACGGGCCTGGTATGGACTCGAAGAAAAGTTGGTCAGGATCATTGAACCCTACCAGATGCTTGGGGATGTCGAATCCGACCTCCGGGAAATACTGGGCATTGATGTCATTGGCCTGAGCCCCCGGAAAAATATGTTCGGCATTCAGAATTGCGGGAACCTTAAGGAACTGAGAACCTTCTGGGGACAGGTTGTTCTTGTTCCTGGAGATTTCAATACCAGCCATGATGAAGAGGGCAATCTCTTGATTCACCCGGAAGGGGATTTACAGGTTGCTCCCAGTGCAAAGATGCCCAAAGCAAGTTATTTTTTTGATGCCATCATCCGGCAGGATCCAGTAAATGAGGAAAAACTGGATCCTGTTGATAACCTCGAAGAATTTTCCGATATATCAGAGGAGGACCTTGCATACTGGAAAAATGAAATTGAAAAAATTAAAGGCACAAACCATGCTGTAATCGCCAATTTCGGCGGAACTGCCATCGGAGATATCGCCCTCGTCCCGGCGATGAACCTCAGGCATCCCAGGGGCATCCGTGACATTGCCGAATGGTACATGTCCATCATCATGCGTCCGGATTACATACATGAAATTTTTACCGGACAAACTGAAGTTGCCATCCGGAATCTTCAAAAATTATATGCTGTGGTTAATAACCACATCGATGCGGTCTTCATCTGCGGAACTGATTTTGGCACCCAGGATTCACAATTCTGTGGTATCGATACCCTGGAGACCATGTATCTGCCATATTATAAAAAAATGAATGACTGGATCCATGAACATACCCGCTGGAAAACCTTCAAACACTCATGCGGAGCTGTGGAACCCTTCATCAATAAATTCATCGAAGCAGGGTTCGATATCCTGAATCCGGTCCAGGTCAGTGCCAGGGGAATGGATCCTTCCCATCTTAAAAATACCTATGGGGACAGGATCACGTTCTGGGGCGGAGGTGTGGATACACAGAAGGTTCTCTCATTCGGTTCACCAGAGGATGTTAAAAAACAGGTGACGGAAAATCTGAGGATCTTCGGCAGGAACGGCGGATTTGTTTTCAATACCGTTCATAACATCCAGGCCAACGTCCCTGTTGAAAATATGGTGTCCATGTTTGAAACCATCAATGAATTCAATAATGCCTGAACGTGCAGACCTCATAATCCCGGATCCATGAAATTTTATCATTCATTTTATATTTTTTTCTGCTTTCCGATGCTTATGGGAATACCTTCAGGAATTTTTGCCCAGGAGACACGGATCGTTTATCTCCCCTCAACACATGAATTCATCCTGTCCAACCGACTGTTTGAACGTAAGCTCCGGATCGATATAAATGAAAGTAAAATAGAATCCACTTCTTTCAGGCATGCCATTTCCGGTCATGAGTATATTCTCCCGGACAGCCGGGAATTCAGTTTTTCGGTGAACGGCCGGGGGGTCACCGGCATTGACGGATATTTCACATATCAGCACCATAACATCAATGAAAATGCCGGAAGAAGTATCCTTGATATCTCTTTCACAGGCAGGGAAGACACGCCCGCGGCTGACCTTGAAGTAATTGTTTTTTATGAGATATACGATGATCTGCCCATGACCAGGAAATGGATCAGGATCATTAATACGGGCAACACGGAAATCAGGGTGGAAAATCTTTTTATTGAGGACCTTTTCATCGATCCGTCCAATTCAGCCGGGGTGGACATATTTAAGTCCTTTGGCAGAGAATGGACCAAACCCCCCTATGAGGGAGGCACATACGATCCGGCCATATTCATACGGGGAAACAAGGGAAGTTTCATCCTGGGTAATGAAGCGCCTGGAATGATGAAATTCACCTCGGTCTACAAAGGTTTTAACGAGATCAAACTGGGCCTGAATCCAGCCGATCATGCCTATCCTTTCCGCCGGTACCTGGATCCAAATGAGGTTTTTGTTTCACCGGAGGTATTTATCATCCTTACACCAGAGGCCAGTCCTGAAATTGCTTTCGAAAATGAACTGGGAAAATTCATCCGGGAGCATATGGGCGTCAAATTATTTAAAAGGGAACATCCTCCGCTATTTTTATACAATACATGGAATCCTTTCAGGATAAATATTGATGAAAGTCTGATCAGGGAACTTACAGACGCCCTGGAAGAGACCGGGGTTGAATACCTGATCATTGATGATGGCTGGCAGGACCATAATGGCGACTGGAATGTAAACAAGGATAAATTCCCAAAAGGACTGAAGCCTGTGACCGATTATATCCGGAAGAAAGGAATGAAGCCAGGCCTCTGGATATCGCTGACCATTGCTGAAAAAGAAAGCAGGGCATTCCAGAAATACAGGGAATACGCTGTTACTGACGCATCCGGTACTCCGGCGAATCTGCATGGCTGGAGCAATAACCTTGAGATCCTGACCATGAAAATTGCTTCTCCATGGTATGATCATATCAAAAATAAAATGCGGAATCTGGTCATGGATTATGGCATCCGGTATTTTAAAATCGACCTGGGGATGGTAAAATCTGCCTATATCATGGAAAAGGAAAGGTCAGGATCCTATGATGAAAATGAATTTTTTAAAGGAAGGGAAGAATACCTCTACATGGCTTTTGAAAAAACCAACCAGTTGTTCGATGAACTGGCGGCTGAATTTCCTGACCTGATTATCGACTGTACCTTCGAACTTTGGGGTGACTGGCATATCATCGATTATTCGCTGGTAAAACATGCCGACGTAGACTGGATCTCCAATTTTGAAGCACCCCCTCCCGAAGGATCCAGAACGGTCAGACAGCTTGCCTACCACCATGGAATGGTTGTTCCTACCTCATGTATGGTGATCGGTAACCAGAAAATGGAAGTTGAAAATCATGAGTTATCCGTATTCTCAAACATGGCATCAACGCCGATCATGCTCGGCGATCCAAGGCAGCTTTCGTCCGGAGAAAAAAAGTGGTTTAAAAATATCATCGCCTGGTTATCAGAAATGAACCGGAAATATGAAATTTTCAAATATTATCAGACAAGCGAAATTTTTAATGCCCCATTACCCCATAACTGGGATGGTTTTGCCCGGTTCAACCCGGAAGCAGATGGCGGGATCATATGTGTTTTCAGAAATGAGCAGATGGATGCATCGAGAACGTTTACCCTGCCATGGTGCAGGGAAGAAAATTCCTACCTGATCATTGATGCGGAATCAGGTGTGGAAGTGGGGGAATTTTCCGGAAAATTGTTGCGGAATAATGGATTAACGGTCAGGATCGAAGAGATCAATCAGGCAAAAGCCTTTGAGATCAGGCCGCTTGGAAAAAAATGAAATAATCACTAAGTATTTAATTCCAAACGCCGCATAATTTTTAAGGACGATTTTTTCAGGGTATATATGGGGTAATATCATAGTAATGTCCGATTTTTTTGGACATATTGGGAGGATAGTAGAAGAATTCCGCTATTGCACCTTATATATTTAAATGAATGACTAAAAAGGAAAACCTGGAACGTTTATTCGCCGGGATGGAGATCACTTCTAAATTATTCAGACCCATCCTGATGCATTTTGCAGCCCGATTTAACAATCATTCTTATGCTGAATTCGCATCGGATCATCGGGTTCTGGTAGATTGCAACATAAAAGCCATGGACTATTTCGGCATGGATATGGTCGGACTGATTTCCGACCCATACCGGGAAACTTCCGCTTTTGGTGCTGATATCAGCTTTCCTGAAGAGGCCGTTCCAATATGTGCTTCCCAGATCATCCGGACCTTTGATGATGTGAAATCCCTGAAAAATCCGGATGTTTATAAAAATTTAAGGACCCGTGACAGGATAGACGGTGCAGCCCTTTATCAGAAACTGCTCAAAGGAAATGTGCCTGTTATTGGATGGATTGAAGGGCCTCTTGCAGAAGCCTGTGACCTGACAGGCGTGAGCCAGATGCTGATGCAGCTTATGCTGGATCCGGATTTTTCAAATATCCTCCTGGATAAGGTGGTTGTTACAGCAAAGGAATTTGCCAGGGCACAAATAGAAGAAGGCTGTGATATCATCGGGATCGGTGATGCCATCTGCTCACAGATCGACCCGGATACCTATGATCTGTATATTAAAAAGCGTCACCGGGAACTCATTGACTATATCCATGAACAGGGCGCCAGGGTAAAACTTCATATCTGCGGAAACATAACCCATTTATTGCCATCGATCCGGGAACTGGGCATGGATATACTTGATCTTGACTGGCAGGTGGACATGGATCATGCCTATGAGGTGGTTGGCCCTGAAGTGGTTCGGTGCGGAAACATTGATCCCGTCCTGATCCAGAACAGATCAGAAGAACAGGTAAGGGAACTGACCGCAAAGCTGATCCGGAAGGAATCCGGCAGGAGACATATCCTGTCAGCAGGTTGTGAGATCACGGTAAATACTCCGGTGGAAAATCTGCTTGCCATGAGAATTGAATCGAATAACTAAATAAAATCTGAAGATATGGATGATATTTTAAATAAAATCGCGTACTGTGTTGAATTCGGCAAGATCAATCTCCAGTCTCCCTATCCGCCGGATATGAAGGGGTTGCCTGGTGCAGACGAATTGACCCAGGAGGCATTAGACAAAGGTATCGATGCGGATGATATACTCCAGAAGGCGCTGGTGGTGGGCATGGAAAAGGTGGGGATCAAATTCAGGGAAAACAAGATATTTGTTCCGCAGGTGCTGATGTCTGCCAAAGCCATGAATATGGCCATCAGGCATCTTAAACCATATTTTTTATCAGGAAATATTAAAAGAAAAGGTACGGTGGTGATCGGAACGGTTGCCGGTGATCTTCATGATATCGGGAAGAACCTTGTTGCCATGATGTTCGAAGGGAACGGCTGGGAAGTCATTGACCTCGGCACTGACGTAAGTGCGCAGAAATTCGTGGAGGAATTAAAGAATCACCCGGGATCGCATGTGGGACTTTCAGCGCTCCTGACCACCACCATGGTCAACATGGAACAGATCGTGCGTGAAGTAAAAAATGTGGCTCCTGATTCCAGGGTGCTGATCGGGGGGGCCCCTGTCAATGAAGAATTCAAAACAAAGATCGGTGCAGATTTTTATTCCCCGGATCCTCAGGGAGCTGTTGAATTCCTGAATTCGGTGGCTTCAAGATAATTACATGAATAAAAAACAGGCTTTCAGGGAGGCGATTGAATTCAATCCCGTTTCTCCTCTCCCGTATGTGATCCGGTTTACGGTAGAAGCTGAGGAAAATTATACGGCATTTAAGGGCGGGAAATTCGATCCGGTGGAAGATACCGGTACCTATGCCGTATTTTCTCAGACGAACAGCGGTTGGGAGGAGGTCCGGCCAGGTTTTTTCAGGGATTATTTTGGTGTGATCTGGAATAAAACCCGGGATAGAACCCTTGGTGTCGTCGTAGATCCGCCCATTAAATCACCGGGTTTTAAGGGCTTTAAATTCCCGCAAACAGATTTTCTGCCAGTATACAATTTCCAGGAAGAAAATAACAAGGATTACCCTGATCATTTTCATATTCTTTCAATCGGATTTACTCTTTTCGAAAGGGCATGGTCCCTGGTGGGGATGGAAAACCTGATGACCTGGATGCTGATGGAACCTGGTTTTGTAAACGATCTCCTTGACAGGATCACAGAATACAACACGGATCTGATCCGGCATTCGGCAGCGGTTGGAGGCATCGATTGTGTCAGATTCGGTGATGATTGGGCCGGACAGCAGGGATTGCTTTTCGGCAGAGAACTCTGGCTGGAATACATAAAACCACGGTTGCAGGAAATGGCCACGGTAGCCAGAAACGAAGGGTTGTATGCGGCCCAGCATTGCTGTGGCAAAATGGACGAATTGATCCCTGATATGATCGATGCAGGTATCCGTCTTTTTGATCCCTTTCAGCCAGAGGTAATGGATGTTGATCAAATATTCGGGGAATATTACGGGAAATTAGCGTTCATGGGGGGATTGAGCATACAGCAGACCATGCCCTATGGATCTCCGGAAGATGTGTTGAACGAAAGTATTCATCTGATAACAGAACTTGGGGGAAAAGGCGGGTATATTTTTTCGCCATCTCATGCGCTGACGCAGGATATCCCCCCCGCGAATATCGAAACAATGATAAATTTTGCCAGGCACCAGGAATACCACCTCAATAAAGATCATGGGAAAGGATATTTTATTTAAAGCATTCAGGAATGAAAAAACTGAAAGGACACCCTGGGTGCCATTTGTTGGATGTCATGGTGGTAAACTCATTGATGTCCCGTCTGATCAATATCTCAGATCTTCTGCATTGATGGTCCGTGGCCTCTCAGAGGCCATCCACCGGTATAAACCCGACGGGATACCGGTTACATTTGACCTTCAGATCGAGGCCGAAGCCCTGGGCTGCATTCTTAAATGGAGTGAAACATCTCCTCCGGCTGTTATTTCACATCCTCTTGCAGAGGGAGTTTCCATTAAAGATCTCCAAATACCTGTCCTGTCCGCAGGACGGATCGGCGTGGCCATGCAGACAGCCCAACAGTTAAAGGAAAAACACCCCGATATTGCCCTGTATGGTCTGGTAACCGGGCCGTTTACACTGGGTCTGCATTTACTCGGCACCGACATCTTCTATAAAATGATGGAACAGCCTGAGGAAATACATGAGCTGATGGAATTTACCTCAGCCGTCTGCTTGCAGATGATAGATTATTATGTGGATCATGGTTGTGATATGATCGCCCTCGTGGATCCAATGACAAGCCAGATCGATCAGGAATCGTTCCGTCAGTTTGTTTCGGGCTATGTTACCCCGGTATTTGATCATATCAGGGGGAAAAACAGGTTCAGTTCATTTTTTGTGTGCGGACAAGCCCAGCAGAATATTGAAGCGATGTGTCAGTGCAGGCCTGATAATATTTCCATTGATGAAAACATCCCCCTGGATTATGTGAAAGAACAGGCAGGAAAATATCACATCAGTTATGGGGGTAACCTCAAACTGACCATGGTCCTCCTTTACGGGACAAGGGAAGCGGTGATGAAGGAAGCTTTGGAGTGTATGGACATGGGCAATAACCAGGGATTTGTGCTTTCACCCGGATGCGATCTTCCGATGGATACACCTTTTGAAAATCTTGAAGCCATTGCCGAACTTGTTCATGATACTTACCAGCAGGATGTGATCCGCACCATGGAACTGGAAAAGGAAGGCGTGGAAATACTGAACATGAGGGACTATGGAAAAGCCGAAAAGGTGATTGTTGATATCATCACCCTTGATTCGGAATCCTGTGCCCCCTGTCAATATATGGTCGAAGCCGTTAAACGGGTGGCTCCCCAGTTCGAAGGTATCGTCGAATGGCGGGAACATCCAATCAAAAAAATAGAAGGAATTTCCTTCATGTCATCACTCATGGTTAAAAATATTCCAACCATCTGTATCGATGGAAAAATAACTTTCGTTTCAAAGATACCGCCTAAAAACCAGCTCATTGAAGCCATTCAGAAACGGATCAATGAAAAACTGAAGCTCAAAATAAAATTAAAAAGAGGGGAGTTTCTGATCTTCGGGAAGGATGATGCCGAATGCAGAACTGTTTCTCTGCAGGTAAAAAAAGCCATGGAGGAAATGGGTAAGGAATTCAATATATCCCATAGTACGGATCAACAAATGATATCCTCGTATGGCATTACACAAACACCGGCAGTAATACTCACTGAGCATAAATTAAAATCCGAGGGTGAGATACCCGCCGTCATCGTGATTAAGGAATGGATCAAGGAAATTTAAAAAATGAAAAATAGAATTACCGATGTTTTATCTGCGGGAAATACGCTTGTTTCAGATGGTGCCTGGGGTACATTTCTTCAGGCTAAGGGATTAAAGGCCGGAGAATGCCCTGAAATATGGAACGTGGAACATCCTGAAGCCGTGTACGAAATCGCCAGAAGCTATATCGATGCCGGAGCCGATATGATCGAAACGAACAGTTTTGGCGGAAGCAGTATAAAGCTGGCCCATTATCATCTTGCAGAAAGGGCTTTTGAACTGAATGAAGCTGCAGCCAGCATCTCCAGAAGGGCAGCCGGGATTGATCATTATGTACTTGGTTCTATCGGACCCACCGGTAAGATCCTGATGATGGGAGAATACACTGAGGATGATTTTTACAAATCTTTTTCAGAACAGGCAAAAGCACTGGCGTCGGGAGGTTCGGATGCCATTGTCATAGAAACGATGTCCGACATAGAAGAAGCCCGCCTGGCGATCCGGGCCGCCAGGGATAACACCCGGCTGGAGGTGATCTGTACGATGACCTTCGAAAGAACGAAAAATGAGGATTACAGGACAATGATGGGATATTCACCCCGGGATATGGTCGAGACGATATTACAGGAAGGTGTGGATATCATTGGGGCCAATTGTGGTAATGGGATCAGGGATATGACCGGCATAGTCAGGGAGATCCGGGCGGTAAACACCAGTATACCCATTCTAATTCATGCCAATGCAGGTATGCCGGTTTACCGGGATGGACGGACAGTATTTCCTGAAACTCCGGAAGAAATGGCATCGTATGTGATTCCGATTATCGAAGCCGGAGCCAACATTGTCGGCGGATGCTGTGGCACAACGCCCGAGCATATACGGCAAATCCGGGAAATCATAGATAAAAAATAACCATGTCAAAAATCCCTGTATATCTTGTCACCGGGTTCCTGGGAAGTGGAAAAACAACTTTTATTGACCGGATCCTCCAGACATTCGATCGGATATACCGGATCGGGATCGTACAGAATGAATTTGCCCCTGCGAATATTGACGGGACAGAACTCAGGAATAACGGCAGATCTTTTGAAATGCTCGAGATCAATAACGGGTCTGTTTTCTGCATCTGCCTCCTCGGAGATTTCACGCGGTCCCTGGCTACCTTTATCGATGAGAAAAAGCCTGACCTGGTATTCATTGAAGCCTCCGGATTATCCGATCCTGCATCGATCATTGAAGTGATGCAGAATCCCCTGCTTCAGGACCTTATTTACCTCCGTGAGACATGGTGTATCATAGATGCCCGTTATTTTTTATCCCTTGAGAGTATGCTCAACCGTATACATCATCAGATTCTGATCGCTGACAGAATCATTATCAATAAAAAAGACCTGGCTACGGTGGGTGTTATTTCCGGTATAAGGAAATATATATCCGGTTTGAATCCGTTTGCCATATTATATGAATCCACCTATTGTGGAATAGATTTTACTCCGGTGAATATACCGGATTTTATTCCCCAGGCCATTCATCGACGGCAGGAAATGCGGGACGTTGAACAATCCAGGCCGGATATGGGAGTCGGCGTATTTAAAACCGGCATGAAAATCAGTTTTTCTGATCTCGATGAACTGGTCAGATATTATGCCATGACCACCGCCAGGATGAAAGGCAATGTTTTGCTGGTTAACGGACATACTGCCCTGGTTCAGACCGTTTTTAAAGATATAAATATTAATTTAGCCCAGCATAACTACGGCAATACCTGCCTGGTAATCATGGGAGAAGATTTTAATTTATCAGAATTCAGTAAAAAATTCAGGGCATTAACAGCATGAAATGAATATCAGATCCTTCAAATTCAACGTTAACGATATCAAAGTGGATCCATTGGGGATTGAGAAATTTATGGGTTACGTACCGGGCGAGGCTCCTGATCCATTTCCCCAACTGATCAATGAAGTGCTGGAAGAGGTTCCCGGATATTGTGATATTCAGGGAGGCTACCGGATATTCGACCGGCTGGGGCTTGAGAAAAAAACATATCAGCTCAACCTGGAGAATCAGACATTTAACATTAAAAGGATCATCACGCATCAACTCAGGAAAGCTGAAATGGCAGCCCTGTTCATATGCACTGCCGGTGCCGGTATCGGTGAATGGTCGAAAAAACTTATGCGGGAAGGCGATCTCATGAAGGGTTATGTCGTCGATGTAATCGGATCCGAACTTGTGGAGGGGGCCATGGATAAGGTACAGGATGAACTTGAAAATGAAATGAGGCTGAAGGATCTGGGTATCACCGACAGGTATAGCCCGGGTTATTGTGACTGGCAGGTAAGCGAACAACCCAAACTTTTTTCACTCTTCCCGGAAAATTTCTGCGGGGTCAGGCTTTCAGCTTCATGCCTCATGTACCCGATCAAATCTGTGAGCGGAATCATCGGGATTGGTAGAAAAGCTGAACGAAAAGGATATATATGCAGTTTTTGCGATATGAAAAACTGCATATACAGGAATAAACGTTACGAGATCAGCTGCTGATCTTTCCCTTACAGCGTACAGGAATCATTAATCCCTCCCGGTGTACCAAAATCTCCCGTATCGAACACAGAAGTTGGAATACACCAGTTGGCTCCTGATTTTGCCAGTTCCACATCATAGGCCACAGGGTCCAGGTTTAATGTTGCACCATTGGCATCCGGAAATCCGGCCAGTGCATAATTAACAGAACAGATCTCCGTTCCATTGGTCCCATCGTCACCATAATTTGCCAAGACCAGGTTATCTCCCGTGTTTGTCAATGATAATGAGGATCCGTAAAAATAATCTGCTGCAGAGGTGGAATTCACATGCCTTGCCAGCACCAGGTATTCACCGGGATTGAGAAGAAGATGTTCATTGATAATATGCTGGACTTCCGAACCTTTTTTAATCACCACCTGAAAAATATCATATGCCTGGGAGCCATTATTATAAATCTCCAGCCACTCCCCTTCCGTATCAGCGATGGCAGCCGGGTTATACATGATCTCGGTGATCAGCAGATCGCCGTAAGGTACCGGACCCTCGACGGGGATAATGGCCTCTTCGGAAATGTGAATGACTTCTGAAAACAACGATTCATCCACCAATACGGACAGGTTGCCCGAGCCCTGAACAGTCCCTGCTTCAAGAATGATCTGATAATGGGTTTGTGGCAGCGGATCCGGGATGGTGCCTCTGAGGGTTTTTGACACCCCCGAGCCATCCGCATTAAGATAGGATAATGTAGTCACGATCTCCAACGCAGCGGGTGGAAAATATCCTGCACGGACCTCATCCTTTCCGAAAACCCG
>JAGTVG010000309.1 GCA_018224645.1 Cyclobacteriaceae bacterium | reverse complement strand
TTGTATGTGTAATATCCAGTTTAAAAATAAAACCGGGTTTGCCGATCGGCGATGTCCCGTCCCCGAACCCATAGAACAGAATTTCAACCCCGATGGAATTTTCCCCGTTTTTCAGCCAGGATTTCAGGTCGATCCGGTCGGCTTCCGAATAACGGGGATCATTGGGAGCGGGGCCAAACTGCACACGCTGTCCATTCACATAAAGCTGGTACCGGCTTTCACCAAGGATCCATCCCTGTGCCACCTCGATTTCACGGGAGAGTAAAAAGGTTTTTCTGAAAGAGATCACGGTATTCGTAAGTGTACGCTGGCTGGGATACCAGATCCAACGGGCCGGGGAAAGGTTGAGCCTTTTTGTGTAGCCTTTCAGGGATTCCAGCGATTCAGGCAGGTGGATCTCCTCATGGGGCAAAATTTTATCCTCCCTGGCGAAGGGATCCATCCAAAAAAAGCTGCTTCCCTTTGCGGTGTTCTTCAGAAATTTTCTGCGGGAAGGATCATGCGGAACACTTTTTTTCATAAAAAAATAAGCGGATCTTTGTCGGGTGAAAAATTTAATTGAGCATTTAATTTAATTAAAATTACGCAACTTTCAATTTAACGGTGGAACAGGTACATATAATATATTTTTTTGATCCCCTCTGTCTTACCTGTTTCAGTTTCAGGAATGTGCTTTCCGCACTGATGGTAAAATACAGGGATTATCATTTTGACATTCTTGCTGGAGGGATGGTTACCGGCAACCGGACCGGACCATTATCGCAGAAGTCCGATTACCTGTTAAAAAAGGTTGAGGCCATCGAAAATACAACAGATACAAGGTTTGGGGATGCCTATAAAGCATTAGTTGCGGAAGGTACGGTCATCAGCAACTCCGAACCACCCTCCATCGCCTTCAATGTTTTTAAGTCCTTCCGGCCGGATCTGAGGTTCCATCTTGCATACAGCCTTCAGGACCTGCATTTCGGACTGGGAATGGATCCGAACCTGATGAAAAGCTACTTTAACATCTGTGAAGAATTCGGCATCAACAAATTCGGATTTATGGACAGGTTTCAGGACCCGGCCTATAAACAATTGACCTGGACCCTATTTAAACATGCGGAAGCATGGGGAATAAAACATTTCCCAACCCTTATGGCGGAAAGTGACGAACGGCGGCTGGTGATCCAGCAGGGATATGACTCTCTTGAGGTGCTTGAGCGGGCCTTTCTCCAGACTCTTGAAAATTTGGGAAATGAACCGGGAAAATGAACCTTTCAGATGATGTAGACGACACTTACTTCTGGGGCATAGTCCGGTGATGCCCGGGACAATTTTTTCCCTGCACGATAAATTTCCTGAGAAATTTCAATAAATTACACCAAATTACCGGAGCATGCTGAAAGTTGAAAACCTGTTTTTCCATTACCCCGGGAATCCGGACAATACCCTGAAAAACCTCAGCTTTTCTATCGGGAAAGGGGAGATCTTCGGATTCTTAGGTCCCAGTGGCAGCGGAAAAAGTACAACCCAGAAGATCCTGTATAAGTTGCTGGGCGGATATTCGGGGAAGATACTTTTTGAAGATATCCCGCTTGGTCAATGGGGAACCGGGTTTTATGAAAGGATCGGGGTATCGTTTGAACTGCCGAATCATTACATCAAGCTGACGGCTGTTGAGAATCTTCGTTTTTTCGGTTCCTTTTACCGCAAAAAGGCTGGCAGCATTGCTGACCTGTTAAAACAGGTGGGCCTAGCGGAAGAAGGGGATAAACCTGTTTCTGAATATTCAAAAGGGATGAAAATGCGTTTGAATTTTATCCGTTCGCTGCTGCATGATCCGGATGTGTTTTTTTTTGATGAGCCTACCACGGGTCTCGATCCCATTTATGCGGGAAAGATCAAGCAGATGATCAGAGAATTGAAGGACAGGGGAAAAACCATTTTTTTGACCACCCATAACATGTTCGATGCGGATCAGCTCTGTGACCGGGTAGCCCTCCTGCACTTGGGGGAGATCAGGGCGATCGATTCGCCATATAATCTGAAAATGAAATATGGGAAACCCGGGGTGATGGTAACTAAAAAGAATGCCTCCCTCGAAACTTTCAATTTCCCGATGACCGGGCTCGGTAAAAACAGGGAATTCCTGAAGATCCTGAATGAAAATGAGGTAGTCTCCATACATTCGCAGGAAGCTACCCTTGAGGAAGTATTCGTTAAACTGACGGGGGACCAACTGGTATGAGGCATATGGGGATTTTTCTGAAGTGGGATACGGTACTGTTGTACAGGAACAGGTTATTCCATATCGCTCTCCTTATCGCATTGATATATACAGGCATATTTTTTCTGCTGAAACCGCTGGGCAGCCTGACCAGGATACTGGTGGTGCTCATTTTTAACGATCCTGTAGTTACGGGTTATATATTCGGGGGGGTTATCTGGATGTTCGACAAAAACCAGCATACACTTCAGGCGGTTTCCGTTCTGCCAGCCAACCGCCGTCATTACCTGCTTTCCAAGATCCTGATCCTGTCCCTGCTGGCGGTAATGGTATCGCTGGTGATGGCCATTGCCACACGGGGACTGGATTTTAATGTTTTTCACCTGGTGATCTCAGTCTTTTTTTCCAGTTTTTTATTCAGTGCGGTGGGTTTTGCCGTGGCCGCCCTCAGCCGCGGATTCAATGAATTCCTGCTTTATTCAGTTCCGTTTTTTATTATTTCCGCCATTCCGATGCTTTACATGTTCGGGATTGGGGAGATCATGTATTTTATTCCCTTACCAACTACCGGATGCATTGAAATATTGAGAGCATCCTTTACCTCCCTGAATTCATGGTATCTTCTGATCATGTATTGTCAGATGTTCATCTGGGCGGTGATCAGCTGGAGGGTGGTGGTCAGAGTCACACAAAAGAGACAGGTATGAGATTCTTTATGACATTAAGCGTCAATGATCTCCGCTCCACTTTCCGTGACCCGGTTTTCAAGGTCCTGTTGTTTTTCCCGTTTATATCCTATGGTATCGTTGCATGGGGACTTCCTGCCGTCATTCATCGCTGGCCGGCCGTTCAGGAGTATTCGGATATCATCCTGATGTGGGCCTGCATGCAGTCATCCACCATGTTCGGATTCATCTATGGGTTTCTTTTCCTGGAGGAACGGGAGGAGAACATTACCCAGGCTTTGCGTGTGGTTCCCGTTCCGGGGATCGTGCTTGTATATGCCAGGTTGTTTGTCGGCATCCTGATCTCCTTCCTGGTGAGCGTGGTGCTTTTTCATTTTGGCGGTGTTGTCAGCCTGCCCCTGGTGCAGGAAATACTGCTTTCCATACTATTCAGTCTTTCCGCTCCGCTCATCACCCTGTTGCTTACCGCTTTTGCCAGGAACAGGATCGAAGGAATGGCGCAGATGAAGATCGTGAATATCCTGCTGATGATCCCTGGGCTGATCTTTTTTTTGCCATATAAGGCGCTTCACCTGACAGCACTGATCCCTACCTACTGGTCATTCAGGGCCACCGAAATGGCCATGGAGGGATCTTCATTATTTCTGCTGTTTGTTTCGGGGGGAACCTTATTTCATCTTGCGGTCATATATTTTCTCAACCGGAAGTTCGAAAGGGATATTGCCGGCTAGTATCCAATGGACTCGACTGGACCAGGCATTTGCTTGTGTCTTGTGCAATCACGGGCTCCTTATATATGATCATCCTGGTCCTTGAATTTTCCATAATGACATAATCCGTAGAAGTTGTTTTTCCGGGAAAAAATAAGGATATTTAAATTTGGAGATTTCTGCGCGTATCGATGAGAACCCTGATAACCATCCTTTGTATCCTTCATCTCGGTTTCTGCCAGGCAGCTTCATTGCTCATTCCCATGGATAAACTGCAGAAAAACCACCTGAAGGCATATGGAATTGCCTTTCTTGCCCTTGAACAGGATATGGTGGTCGACTGGCTCCTGAATTACCGGGGCGGGAGTTTCCTGATGGAATTTTCCACTGGGATCGAATCGGAATGTGTGGTACGGGGAGTTACGTATGAGATTGTTTCTTCAGCCCAGTCCAATACAATCCTCAGGAACATATCGGGTCCATCGGCCAACATGCACCTGGTACGTATGGGAAGGGCGCCTAAAATTGCCGTATACTCCCCCCGGAATGAGCTGATCGAGGATGATTCAGATGCGGTATTGCTTGTCCTCGATTATGCTGAGATCCCTTACGAAATAATTTATGATCCGGAGATCCTGGATGATCAACTGGTCATGTTCGACTGGCTTCACCTGCACCATGAAGATTTTACAGGCCAGGTGGATAAATTCAACTGGAGGGAATCGGCGAGACTTGAAAATGAAATGCAGATCATCAATGCACAGCGGCTTGGATATGCTTCTGTTCCTGAGATGAAGCGGGATGTAGTCCAGAAAATAAAAATATTCCTGGCCGGTGGCGGTTATCTGTTTGCGATGTGTTCGGGAGCCGAGACCTTTGACCTGGCCTTATCCGCAGAAGAACTTGAGATCAATCCGTTTGATTATGAAATCCTCGATCCGGAACTCAACTTTAAAAATACCCTTGCCTTTGAAAATTTTATCCTGGAACAGGGGTACAGCCGGCGGTATTCTGACATCAACGTAGGTGGAGGATTTGAAGAGGATCTGGGTTATTTCAATATATTTGAATTTTCGGCCAAAACCGATATTGTGCCTTCGATCCTTACCCAGAATCATGAACAGATGATTCCCGAATTTTTTGGACGTACCACCGCATTTAATAAATATACGGTCAAACCGACTGCCCTCATCCTGGGTGAGAATGGTGAAAACGGCAATGTCCGGTATATTTATGGTGAGCTTGGCAACGGCCATTGGAGCTATTACAGTGGTCACGATCCGGAAAGGAGGTCCTACCGGGGCAGGAACACATCTCCCACTGACCTGAGCCTTTTTCCCAATTCTCCGGGTTACCGGCTTATATTGAACAACGTCCTGTTTCCCTCCACCAGGAAAAAAAGGCAGAAGACATGATAGGCGCTCGTTTGTCATTCAGGAGGAATCCCGATAAAAAGGATACGATTCTTTACTGACATTGATTCTGCAATGATTTATCAGGTTTCCTCCTG
>JAGTVG010000308.1 GCA_018224645.1 Cyclobacteriaceae bacterium | reverse complement strand
TTCAGGGACGACGGCAGGCGCGTATCGGGAGATCTAACTGATCGGGGCTCTTCAAATGTCATGAAGATCCCTGTCCACCCATAAGGCCAGCGCAACCGGCCGGCCCGCATGCCCATGACAACGGGGCGTAAATGGAATAAAACGGCGGGTACATGCTTATCCCATCATTCCGTATTACCTCCCGAAATAGAGGGTGGAGCCCGCCTTCATCACCACCGGTTCACTGAAGAATATCCTGTTCCCCGAAATTTCGAATTCGACTGACTTTTCATCCAGTCTTACCGAGCGGTAACCCGCCCTTTTAATGCTGACAGAATTCAGCACAAGGGAACCGAAGCTGACTTCAATTTCCGCACCCTGCGGATCCATCATAAATTTCCCCCATGCCGGGTAACACGACCAGAAAGTACTGAAATTTTCCCTGTTGATCTTCGGATCAAAGGCGATGTACTTTTCGATCCCGTCATATTCAAATCCGCTCAATGCAGGCATAACAGCCCAGGAGGCCAGCGACCTCGCATAATACATTCCTGATTCTATCTCCCCCCACGGGTTCCGGTTATGGCCGCGGTAACGCTCACGGACCGCCCTGACAATCTCGAGCCCTTCACCGACAAGGCCGGCATGGATCATATTCACGGCAGCACCGTATTCAATGCCCGTCCATACTTCATCGGCATAAACAAACGGGATCCTGGGCCGGTTACCATCCGGCCAGGTACATATCACAACGCCGGACTCATTGTTCACGGCAAATACCCGCTGAACATTGCCGAACCCGGAAAAATCCCTGATGAAATTATTTTCATATACCGATAACATGGCCTGCCTGACCCGGGAAGAATCGACAATAAAACCCAGACCCGCGTTGAAAGCAATGAACTGCCCCAGCAGCTGGTCCGTCAGGCATCCATCCGCAAACTGATACTTCGGAAGGATCCTTCCTTCATCGTCGGGAGGTGATTTCAACCGTTCCGGAATATTAATCCCTTCGGCCACCTCAACCTTCTGGATATAATAGGATCCATTCCAGAGCAATGAATCATATAATGCCGATCCCCGTTGATAAAGATCCAGATATTCTCCTGCTTTTCCGGGATCATTCATGGCCTCAGCCATTTCACTGCAGGCTTTCAATGCCGCAAGATACAGCGAACCTGTCATCATGTTCGGACCAAAAAAATTAATGTCATAGGTATTGTGCTGGTCCCCCCGCATGATGCCTTCCTTATGAGGATCCCACGGGACCCGGGCATGTTCCTGCCAGGAATATTTGCCTTCAACCTCCCCGGAACCTTTCCATGCAAATTCCAGGGCGAGCCTGACCTTTGGCCATAACATGGCAAGCCATTCAGAATCCCCCGAATTTTTCCATTCCCGGTAAACCCGTACGATGTTACCCATCTGTCCGTCCGCAGCCACAGATGTAAACCAGTAATCTCCCAGGGGGAAAACAGTCCGGAAACATTGATAGCCATTCCCGAACGTATCGTGAAGGAAGGATACTTCCCTTACCTTTTGTTCGAGTTCCGGGAATAAAGCCGCCATGGTCTGTGCATAGTTCCAGACATGGGAACAGTTTCCGGGACAACAACCCGCGTCCGGACCCAGTCCTTCAAATCCATGAACCCAGCCATCCCCGGTACGCATCAGCAGGTTGGTTTTCAGGGCTGCCGTGCTGGAAGAGACCGCATCAGTCACGTATTCAGGATAACTCCCCCCGTAAAGATGCTCCGTAAATTTCCGGGTCAGTGCATACAGGGTTTCCCGTTCGCGGTGAAAATTCACAAGCACATCCGCAGCGGATTCATATTTCGTACCGTAATAATTCATGATCATGCTGCTGGCCACCTCTTCATTCCCGAAGGCAAGCGAACTTTCCAGGATCCTGTCCGGAATATACCAGGAAAGATAGAAGGGAATCGTGACACTTTCTCCGGGAGCCAGGGACGCATTTGCTGAAATACAACCCACGATGGATTGCTGGTCGCTGCCGTACCAGTTACTTCCCTCCCATACCACAGATTCACGGCGTTCTTTCAGACGTCCGTCGACCGCAAAATCATCCCAGAAGACCGTTGCATCATCCCACCAGGCACCTTCATACCATGCAGTCTGTACATCCGCGAACTCAAAATCCGTGGCCATCAGGAGATCGCCGTAATGTGCAGAGCCTTTTTTCTCCCGGTTATTAAAACGAACCCCGCGAAGCCCGTCCAGTTCATAATATGAATTCTGATCTCCCAGGTAAACGAGCTGCCCATTTTCCAGTTGATTTTTCAGCGGATTCCCCACATTAAAAGCAATCGAAAATGATATTTCCCTGTCACTTGTATTTTCAACAGTCCATTTAAAAACCGCTACAGGTATACTGCTATTATCCACATCCAGGGGGACCAGGGGATTATAAAATTCACCGCTGATATCCAGTGGCACTTCCTGATCCCTCAATTTCACTCCGATTAGCGGGTATCTTGCTGAAAATTCTGTGTTACTGAACCGGGGTATTCCTTCAAGCTGTCTTCTGGGTATCCCGTACGGTCCTGAAGTACCCACCGGAACCGATCCCTCAAGAATCCTCGCACCGGCGGGCTGATCTTCCTCCTGGTACCAGATCGAAAAAAATGTCATATAGGGTTGTTCTCCCATGGCCGGACGGTTGAATATTTCAAGCGCAGCAATATTCCCTCTTCCGCCGACCAGGACATCACCTGTCCCGATCCCGCCTACCGGGACAGCAATATTCCTCAAGGAATCCCCGGAATATACAATGATCTTATCTGCTGTCGACTGTTCATCAGGAACAGGTGACCTTTTACAGGAAAAAAGAAGCATGGTCAGGAGAATCAGGTATATTTTCATGATCTGTCGTTGTTGAAGGGTTTTCTCATTGATGATATTTCCGTGTCTTATTTTAAAAAAGAACTGCCTTATATCAACATAAAACTCTTCCCGTCACCCGGAGTGAGGGCATGGGTTTTTGTAACCTAAACGGCAACATTTTTATTTTTTCCCGGCAGTGACCCCCGGCCAATCATCAGTCCGGAAAGGATTGGCAGGTAATTCTTCGGCGTTATAAAGGTTCAGGTCATGGGGATTGTCTGCCCAGCCATAGCGGACGGCCACGGGTTGTTTGACCTCATCCGAATACACAACCACCGTATTTTCATCGACAAGTTCTGCCCTGGCCCAGTAAAATTCACGGTCTGCCCCGGCGATGGTAAATCCTTTCAGGTAGCCATAGGGATCCCGGACCTTGAGGCCGGATCCGGTAAATTCAAAATCGATATAAACTTTGTCCCCTTCCACGCGCATGGACTTGTACATGGGTCCGGCCGATACGACATCCTGATCATAAGCAACTTTCAGGGCGGAAAGTGCAAGCCGTCTGGCAACTTCCTGCTTATTCCTCGGGTGTATATCATCTGCTTCGCCGATATCTATCGCAGAGGCCATGCCGGTATTGGTCAGGCTGAGTGTCATGGTCTGTGCTTCGCGGAGTTCAGCCCATTCACTGGCTGAAGGAGCGGCTTTCGGCTCCATAAAATTGGCCAACTGGACAAACAAAAACGGGAAATCCCCCTGCCCCCATTGTCCTCTCCAGTCTTCGATCAATTGGCTGAATATCCTCCGGTACTGATAGGCCCGGCTGGCATTCGATTCCCCCTGGTACCAGATTGCGCCCTTGATGCCGAAGGGTATCAGCGGATGGATCATCGCATTGTACAACAGGGTGGGGAAACTGTTGGGGCCAAAGGCGGTCTGCGGGGGATCGGAAGGAATTTTATCCGTTCCAATCTTATAATGCCATTCGCCCGCCATGGATTTTAAAAAGTTACCTGATTTCACATATAGCTGGTTCTTTTCACCATAGATGCCTCCGCCTCCGCGATAGTCTTCCACACGGACCACAACAAGGTTGGTCCCTTCCTTCAATATTTCAGGATCCACAGAGTATTTTCTGTTCCAGTTATAATGATTGAAGATCTGGCCCACGAGTACTCCATTGATCCAGACCATATCGCTGTCATCGATAGGGCCAAGATTGATCTCGATCCCCTGCTTTGCTGTTTCAGCGGGAAGATCGAAGTTTCTGGCAAACCAGACCACACCATCCACATCCCGTAATCCCTGGTCCTCCCATAAGGAGGGCAGCGACATGGTTTTCCACCCCTGCCGGTCGGCATCCGGATCTGCCCATCTGAATTTTCCATCGGAATATCCTGCATCCATGGCACGGAGTTGTTCCTGCCAGCCGGCAAATTCCTTTTCGAGTTTTTCATTCGCTTCCGGGATGTTCAGGTTTTCCAGTACCGCCAGCCTCTCATTGAGGTCAGGATCATTGGCAATGGTCTCACCGCTTGTCCAGGATTCTGCCACAGTCCCTCCCCAGGTGGTATTGATCAGCCCAATGGGCACATTCAGTTCGCTGTAAAGTTCCTTGCCGAAAAAATAACCGACTGCGGAAAAGGGAGGAACGTTTTCGGGCGTACATAGCTGCCAGGCTGCTTCGTCAGTATCCGGAAGAGGCTTTGAACTGATCTTATTCGGGACGGTAAACAACCGGATCTCCGGGTAATCAGCCTGGCTGATCTCAGTTTCAGCGTCATTCGACCGGCTGACTGGCCATTCCATATTTGATTGTCCGGAACAGATCCAGACGTCTCCCAGGAGAATATTGTTAAACCGGATTTCATTTTTGCCCCTGATCAACATTTCATGCGGGCCACCTGCCTCCATCGGGTCGAGTTTTACCCTCCAGATCCCATCCCTGCCGGTCCGGACCGATTCCTTCCGGTCATCAAGTGACACGGTTACGCGTTCCCCGGGGTCTGCCCAGCCCCAGACGGGTATTTCCATGCCCCGTTGAAGGACCATATTGGAACTGAAAACATGGGGTAATGTAATATCTGCATGGACATCAATAAAAATGAAACATAGTGGGATGAGTGACAGGATTTTAAAAAGCCTCATTTTGATTCGATTTAAATGGATAAAAAATTCAGGTTAATTTACAAATTAGGTATCTGAAGTCCAACTCGAACCGGATTTCAGATGTTATCATGGCTATGTTTCCTTACCACACCCTCCAGGAGGCAGAATTATTGTGGGAGGATCAGCGTATGCATACACCAACACCGGAGAGGTTGTATCCCTGTAACCAGCCCATTCTCATTGTTCCTTCCGGAAATTTCTTAAAGACGGATTTGGCTTGTGGAGATATTTTTTTCATTAATTTTAAACACTGTTTTTTTGTCATGCAATAAAACCTTTTAATATGGATAATTCGGATTTTTCACATGAATTAAAGAAATTGTTCAGGGAACACGAAAAGCTGATCACCCGGAAAAATAGAAAAAGATCCTATTCCTGCGGGATTTACGATAAATATGAGTACCCGGTGGTGACTGACCGGCATACGCCTGTATTCTGGCGTTATGATCTGGATCCGGAGACCAATCCCTTCCTGATGGAAAGGATGGGCATCAACGCCACATTCAATCCCGGAGCCATCGGAATGAACGGGAAGGTTTACCTGGCTTTAAGGATAGAAGGCTGGGACCGCAAATCATTTTTCGGGATTGCCGAAAGTGAGACAGGCATCGACCAGTTCAGGTTCTGGGATAAGCCCATCGAATTACCCCAGACTTCCGATCCCGACACGAATGTATACGATATACGGCTTGTCAAACACGAGGACGGCTGGATTTATGGCCTTTTCTGTACAGAAAGAAAGGATCCTGATGCTCCTGCAGGCGATGAGCATTCGGCGGTCGCCCAATGCGGTATCATCAGAAGCAGGGACCTGAAAAGCTGGGACAGACTTCCGGATCTGAAAACCCCTTCCCCGCAGCAACGGAATTGTGTTCTGCATCCTGAATTTGTCGATGGTCAGTATGCATTTTACACCCGTCCCCAGGAAGGTTTTATCGAGACCGGGAAAGGGGGAGGCATAGGCTGGGGCACCTGTGAAAACATAGAAGATGCGGTCATTAAAAAGGAGATCATTATCGATCCGAAACAGTATCATACCGTGAATGAACTCAAGAATGGGCAGGGGCCTGCCCCCATCAGAACTTCTGCAGGTTGGATGCAACTGGCGCATGGTGTGCGGAATACGGCAGCGGGTTTGCGGTACGTGCTTTACATGTTCCTCACGGACCTGAAGGAACCCTGGAAGATCATCAGGAAACCGGGAGGATATTTCCTGGCTCCGGAATATGATGAGCGTGTCGGGGATGTGTCGAATGTGGTCTTTTCAAACGGCTGGGTCGAAAAGGATAATGGGGAAGTGCTGATCTATTACGCATCTTCCGATACGCGGTCGCATGTGGCTGTCACCACTAAGGAAAAACTGCTGGATTATGTATTGAATACGCCCGAAGATGGCAGGTATTCTGCAGAATGTGTAAAACAGAGGATCTCCCTGATCGAGCATAATCTCGATATCATGAAGACCCTGGGAAGATGAAGGGAAAAGCTTAATTGGTTCACTGGTCAAAAAGAGCCGGAAGCTATAAAGCATAAGCGACAAGCCTATGGCGACCGAAGGAAGGTTGATCCTGAAGATCAGCCATTATCCTTTCTTACTGCATCCACCGCTTTCCTGACAGATCCATACTGGTTCAGCAGTTTGGCGGCATATTCCTTGGTTACATTCAGTTCCTCCATGATCATCCGGGTACCCCTTTCTATGAGTTTGGTATTGGTCAGTTGCATGTCGACCATTTTATTGCCTTTAACCCGTCCAAGTTTGATCATCACGGAGGTTGAGATCATGTTAAGCACAAGTTTCTGAGCAGTACCTGCCTTCATCCGCGTACTTCCCGTAACAAATTCCGGCCCCACGATCACTTCAACCGGGAATTCAGAAACTTCAGCAAGTTTTGTGTCCAGGTTGCAGGTAATACAGCCGGTAACCAGCCCGGCCGAACGCGCCCTTTCCACCGCACCGATCACATAGGGTGTGCGTCCGCTGGCGGCGATACCGATTACGACATCCCTGTCTGTGATGTCATATTCCTGCAGGTCTTTCCAGCCCAGTTCGGGATCATCCTCCGCAAATTCAACGGCCTTCCGGATGGCCTGATCGCCACCTGCCATGATCCCGATCACCAGGCCATGGGGCACGCCATAGGTCGGCGAACATTCTGATGCATCCACGATACCCAGACGCCCGCTGGTGCCTGCCCCTACATAAAACAGGCGTCCTCCCTCCTTCATTTTTTCCACGATCCGCGGAACGAGTTTTTCGATCTGCGGTATCGCATTTTTAACAGCCACCGGCACGGTCATATCTTCCCGGTTGATATTGGCCAGGAGATCCGCAATTTCCATCTTTTCCAGGTCGCTGTAATTGCTCGGTGACTCAGTGATGCTCATAATGTATATTTATGTTCCGATAAATGATATTCAATCAATCCATTGATAGGCGCCTCTTCCACCTTGCCCAGCTCAAGGTTCCCTGATTCAAGTACCGCATTCAGGATACTTTTAAATCCACGGGCAATGGATCCCACAAAATGGATGGGATATTCCTGTGATTCACGGTAAGGTGTGATATAATGAGCCATAAAATCCTCAAAACCATGATAGACAAGGTCCTCCACATAGGTATGGTTGATATTCTCATGAATAAATTTTGAAAATCCGGCCAGATACTTGCTCGGCATGGGTTTGCGGTTCACATTTTCAAGGATCACTTCCTTGGTGATGCCGAGTTTATCCCTGATAAGGCTTATCATTTCAGCCGGCATTTCCTCCCTGAGAAAATCACGTACCAGCTGTTTTCCCAGATAAGCCCCGCTTCCTTCATCGCCAAGGATAAAACCCAGGGAAGGTATGGATTTTATGATCTTCTCCCCATCATACACACAGGACCCCGAACCTGTCCCAAGGATGCAGGCGATACCGGGTTGAAAAAAACAGGTGGCCCTGGCAGCTCCGAAAAGATCACCGTTCACCTGGATATCCGCTTCAGGGAAGTAATCCTTTATGGCCGCGGATACCAGGTCCTTTTTTTCTTTTGAGGAACATCCCGCTCCATAAAAATAAATGGACTTTATGCTGGAGGGCGTCATACCGCTGGCTGCCTCACGCGCTTCCCGGGCGATATCCTCCTGATCCATGTATTGCGGATTGATGCCTCCGGTTTTAACGGAAGCCGTATTCCCGGTGCCATCCGTCGATTTCCAATCGGTTTTTGTCGATCCGCTGTCTGCTATCAATATCATTGCTGTATTTATTTTGCCTCTAATTCTGGATTTGCATCCGGAGGTTCACAAAACCATACCAGCTGTTCCTCCACGGACAATCCTTCCGGAAGATCCCCGGCTCCCGGATGGGTGCTCTTAAAGATCTCGAGCATCCCGAACTGGAGACTTTCCATTTCCTGCTGGTAGGCGTGATTGCCGGAAACATCGGTGGTTTCATCCGGGTCATTTATGAGATCATACAGCCTGTGCCGGATCCCGGCAGGATCGTTCCCGGTGGCATATCCCTGGGCAAGGTCATGATTGCCGGAAGTAAATATGTATTTCCACCTGTCCGTACGTACCATGGCTTTATTATCGGCCAGGAATTCGGAAAAGACCATCTCCTTATACAATGGGATTTCCTGATCATAAAAAGGACGCAAGGATTTTCCCTGGGCCTGGGTCAATGGCGGAACACCAAGGAAATCCATGATGGTCGGGGCAACATCGATAAATTCGACCATCTTTTCTTCCCTGTTTTCCATGGTCTCCCTGTTTCCAGCCCGGATGATCAGCGGTGCCCTGACAGCCTCTTCCCACATCATATGTTTTTCGAATCTTTTATGATGATTGAGCAGATATCCATGATCCCCAAGGTATATGACCAGTGTTTCCCCGGAAAGCCCGGCATCATTCAGTCCATCCAGGACGAGTCCAATGTTCTTGTCGAGGTATTCAACAGAGGTATAATAAGCGGCAATGATCCCTTTTTTTTCCACGTCAGTAAGGTCACTGAAAACCAGAGGGATATATTCATCATCTTCCGGTGAACCTTCAGGCAGGGGCATCCGGTCCGGATCATAGGATCCGTAATATTCGACGGGGAAATTGAACGGGGAATGAGGTTCGTGAAAACCAAGCCAGAGGCAGAACCGGTTATCCCTGTTATTCTGAATAAATTCGACTGCCTGTGCCGCATACCATGTGCCGATATCATCTTCATCATAATATTCCGATGGCAGGGTCTCCGAATTCAGCCAGATTCTTGCATGATCATTGAAAGGTTTCCATGGAGGCCGCACCTTAACCGAGTCCGGCACCGGACGGGGCGGGTTATTCTCCAGAAATTTGAAATAATCGCTCCGTTCTATCTTCAGGTCAAAACCATGGTTCAGGTTATTGTTGAAATGGTTCTTACCAATGATGGCTGTGGAAAAACCATAATTACTGAGATGGTCAGCAACGGTCACCTGCTCTTCCGGGAATGAAGTGGTCAGCAGGGTTACACCCGTGGCATGGGGATATTTGCCGGTCAGTAAACTCTGCCTGGAAGCGCTGCATAATGGAGAATTGGCAAAGGCATTGGAAAAAAGGATCCCTTCTCCCGCTAGCCGGTCGAGATTGGGTGTGCGGACCAGGTCGTTGCCCAGTGCACCCATTACATGGCTGGCATGATCATCCCCGATGATGACAATCACGTTTTTCAGGGGTTCCGGCGACTCCTCAGGTGCAGTCGAACAGCCGGCTATCAGCAGCATGGAAAAATAAGCGGTTAAATGTTTCAGGCTCATGGATCGGGTCATTGGATAAATGGATTTTATTAAAATTCCCGGTAAAATTACAGAATATGAACCTTATTTTATTATATTTCCCCGAATTCGGAGCAATTTCTTTCATCTGGATAACCGTGGATAAAACTTCATTTTTTCAGGATGTATACGAGGTGGTGAACCTGATCCCGGAGGGAAGGGTCACTTCCTATGGGGCGATAGCAAAGTATCTCGGGACGACCAGCAGTGCCCGGATGGTCGGATGGGCCCTGAATGGCTCTTTCGGAGCGGATATACCGGCCCATCGTGTTGTAAACCGGAATGGATTGCTGACCGGGAAAAAACATTTCGGCGATCACGGCAGGATGAAAGAACTCCTCGAACAGGAAGGGATAAAGGTCAGCAATGACCAGGTGGTGGATTTTGAAAAAATCTTCTGGGATCCTATAAAGGAATTATTTTAGATCCCTTTTTTGTGATCAGCAACAGACCCAGGAACATCAGTAAACCATTCAGGATAAGCACTTCAAATCCAAACTGGTATCCCCAGAACAATGCCTGCGAGTTGAGGCTGATGATGTACGTGAGGACCGGCGAAACCACTGCGATGATGGGGACATACCTGTCGATCACCTGTCGATTTGTATATAAACCAAAGGAAAAAAGTCCCAGGAGGGGGCCATAAGTGTAGCCTGCCACGGTAAAAACGGCAGATATAACACTGTCATTATTGATGATCCTGAAAATAATGATGACCAGGAATACAATGATGCTGAAACCGATATGAACAGCAAACCTGGTCATTTTCTGTTCCCTTTCTGATTTCCCTTCTAAATTCATAAAATCCACACAAAAAGCGGTGGTAAGGGCGGTGAGGGCTGAATCGGCACTCGAGAATGCGGCAGCAATGATGCCCAGCAAAAAAACGATCCCTATGGAAATGGCAAAATGGTTCAGTGCAAGAATGGGATAAAGATCATCTGAGCGTACAGGAATTCCAATCCCGTTTTTCTCAGCATAGATATATAGCAGCATTCCCAGGCTCAGAAACAGGAAATTCACCGGTACCAGGATGGCGCTGAACCAGTACATATTCTTCTGGGCATCCTTGAGATTCCTGCAGGTGAGGTTCTTCTGCATCATATTCTGGTCAAGCCCTGTCATTACCACAACGATAAAAGCACCGGCAAAAAACTGTTTCCAGAAGTATCTTGAGCTTTTCCAGTCCCAGAAAAACACTTTCGAATAATCATGGTCCTCAATCAGGCGGACATAATCCCCAAACGAAAGGTCGAGTTCCCTGACCAGGAAATAGATGGTGATCCCTACCGCCAGGATCATAAAAAATGTCTGCAGGGTATCCGTCCAAACAATTGTTTTAATTCCCGACCTGAAGGTATAAGCCCATATCAGGATGATGGTAATGGTAACCGTAACGATAAATGGAATGCCGAATGAATCAAAAAAAGCGATCTGGAGAACGCCGGCCACGAGAAATAACCGCAGGGATGCCCCCATGGTCTGGGACATCAGGAAAAAAAGTGATCCGGTCTTATAGGTTTTTTTTCCATATCGCCTGGCCAGGTATGTATAGATCGAGACCAGGTTGAGCCGGTAATAAAGGGGCATCAGGATCCGGGCGATGATAAAATACCCCAGCAGGTATCCGATCACGATCTGAAAATAGGAAAATGCGCGGTACTGGGGCTCCACATCAGAAATGGGTGCACCGACCTCTCCGGGGATGGAAATAAAGGTAACGCCTGATAAGGATGCACCGATCATCCCGAAGGCCACCACGAACCAGGGCGATTGCCTGTTGCCGGTAAAAAAGGTCTCATTGCTTGAATTACGCGAGGTAAACCACGAAATCAATACGAGGATGGAAAAATAGGCTGCAATGATGGAAAAAACTAAAACTGGATCCATGAAAACAAAGTGAAGTGCCAAAAATGAATATTTTTTTTATCTTTGTGAAGTTAAAGGTTGTTATATTTACCCGGATCCTATGAGTTTACAATACCAGGAAGAGGTACTTGTTGATGTATTGGAAGATGAGGACAAGGACGATCCAAAGAATCTGATCGTTTTTAATGATGATTACAATACATTCGACCATGTAATTCACACACTGGTAAAAGTCTGCAAGCATACTTACCAGCAGGCGGAACAATGTACCTGGCTGATTCATTACCAGGGTAAATGCACCGTCAAGACCGGCACCTACCGGCAACTCAAACCCATGCGGGAAGGGATTTGCGAGGCAGGCATCGACGCAAAGATCTACTGAAAAAAACCAGCCATGCCCCTGGATCCGCGATCCGCCGTATCCGGCTCATCCCGACTCCGGCCAGACCGCGGGTCCGGGATTCACTTTTCCATGTATCCGGGTACCGGCTTAGTACTCCGCCCGCAACGAGGCGGAAATGAAAAAAGAAGCTGAATTGAATTTTATTTGCTTTGCAATTCATGGAGGACGATTACACCCGGTTTATTCACAGATCATTTTTAACACAGGTTATTCCTAAATAATTTTTAAAATAGGATTCAAACAGCATGTATCTTAATCATTTTCAATAAAATACGTGATGCCCGGTAAAATCGGACAGCCCACCTTGTTCTGCTGTAGCGACCCGATAAAAAGGAGGGAAATGTGCAGCCGGGCTGAAAATTTATGAATATTTCAGGCTAACTTTACGCCCTCAAGTCTCTGGCAAAATGAATGACATGTTATCAAACCGGATCAATGCCCTGGAAGAGTCTGCCACCATTGCCATGGCCCGGAAAACCAGGGAACTGAGGGCTCAGGGAATAGACATCATCAGTTTGACCCTCGGGGAACCTGATTTTAAAACTCCCCGGCATATTCAGGAAGCAGCAAAAAAGGCAATCGACGAGGAAAAATATTTTGCCTATCCGCCTGTACCCGGATACCCGGAACTCCGGAAAGCCATTGCCGATAAACTGGTCAGGGAAAATCTGATTGCGACTACACCTGAGCAGATCGTCGTTTCAAACGGGGCTAAACATTCCATTGCCAATGTACTTTTATGTCTGCTGAATCCGGGCGATGAAGTGATCGTATTCAGTCCTTACTGGGTTTCCTATGTGGATATGATCAGACTGGCAGAAGGGATCCCGGTCATTGTGGATGGCGCCCTTGAAAATGGTTTCAAGGTAACCGCCAGCCAGGTTGAAAAAGCCCTTACCGGTAAAACCAAAGCAGTCCTTTATTCTTCCCCATGCAACCCCACCGGGGCGGTTTTCAGCCGGAATGAACTGAAAAATATTGCCGGGGTACTGTCAAAAAGAAAGGATGTGTATGTGATCGCTGATGAGATCTATGAGTACATCAACTATACCGGCGAACATGTCAGCATGGGGTCATTCCCCGAAATGAAGGATAATACCGTCACGGTGAATGGGTTTTCAAAAGGGTTTGCCATGACCGGATGGCGCGTAGGATATATTTCAGGACCGGAAAGGCTGGCTAATGCATGTACAAAAATGCAGGGGCAGTTTACATCGGGAATTAATACCATTGCGCAAAGGGCGGCGCTTGCCGGTCTCACCGGGGATATGTCTCCCACACGGGCGATGGCGGAAAAATATCTTCAACGGCGGGATATGGTTCTGGAAATGCTGAAGGAAATCCCGGGGTTTAAAATTCCCGTGCCGGAGGGGGCATTTTATTTTTTCCCCGATGTCAGTGCCTATTTCGGAAAATCGGATGGTAGAACGACAATTACTTCGGCCCATGATCTCTGCATGTATATCCTGGATGAGGCCCATGTATCTACGGTCTCCGGTGAAGCATTCGGAGCTCCTGACTGCCTGCGTCTGTCCTATGCGGCATCCGATGACGATCTGAAAAAAGCGATA
>JAGTVG010000307.1 GCA_018224645.1 Cyclobacteriaceae bacterium | reverse complement strand
TTTCACGCGCAGAGAACTGAATGTGGATCTTCGACGATGGCGGATAACTGTCGGTAAAGAACGCTTCCTCGAAAAATCCCGTAAATACCTGGCCTACTGAACACTGGACAGCGTCCGGATAGCCAAGTTTCAAAGCCCGAAATGGTACATCAATAAAATGACATCCCATATCACCCAGGGCCCCGGTACCGAAATCCACCCATCCCCGCCAGTTGGCCGGCAAATATATGGGATTGAATGGCCTTCTGGGTGCTGTTCCCAGCCAGAGATCCCAGTCCAATTCCTTCGGGATCTTGAAATCACCCTTGGGCGCAGGAATTCCCTGCGGCCATACCGGCCTGTTGGTCCAGACATGCACCGTATGGACATCCCCGATCATCCCTAACTGGATCCATTTTTCCACATACCTCGTGCTGTCACCACTGCTTCCCTGATTGCCCATCTGGGTGACCAGTTTATACTTTTCAGCCGCCTCTGTCAGCATCCTCGCTTCATAAATATCATGGGTCAGCGGCTTTTCCACATATACATGTTTGCCCCTGCGCATACAATCCAAAGCCTGCACGGCATGCATATGGTCCGGTGTGCTGATGATGACTCCGTCAATCTGTTTATCCTCCTTATCAAGCATTTCCCTGAAATCACGATAATATGGTGCTTTTGCCCATTTTTTTCTGGAATCCGCCGCCATCCTGTCATCCACATCACATAAGGCCACGACATTATCCTGCCCGTTCATAAAATACCGCTCAAGGTTCTGCGAACCCTTGCCGCCGGCACCTATGGCTGCAATATTCAGCTTATCGCTTGGGGCTAAATACCCTTTCCCACCCAGTACATGTCTGGGAAAAACATAAAATGAAGATGCGGTGAAGCCCGCAGTTTTCAGAAAATCTCTTCTTTTCATTGTTGAAAAATATGTTATTAATTATGCAACATTAATTATGCAACATTAATTATGCTAACCTGGAATTAATTTTATGTAAATTTTTAAAATATCCCAACTCGATAATGGTTTGAATATAATTCATATAATCCATTTTTAAAATGTAATAAATTCCTGTTATGTAAAATTCTAATTCCCGGAATCGACATCCATTATGTTCCCTCATTAGGTCTATGTTCCCTCATTAGGTCTCCACATGGGAGTCCGGGATTAATTGGAGTCCGGGATTAATACATCTTAATGTTTTTTGCAAAAGCCTCAGGATGATCATGGTTACCAAAATGAAAATTATCCCGTATTTCCCAAGGTATATTTTACAAAAATTGAATTCATGATAAATTTTCACTACCTTTTTCATATTTATTAAAGCCGGACATAATTTTTTTATTTTGATCCACTTATCATGAAAATCACGAAAGAAGATGCCCTGCAATACCATAAAAATGGAAGGCATGGAAAAATTGAAGTCATTGCGTCCAAATCATGTACAACACAACGTGACCTTGCCCTGGCCTATACGCCCGGCGTGGCACATCCCTGTAATGCAATATATGAAAATCCGGACGCCGTTTTTGATTATACTGCAAAAGGCAACCTTGTGGCGGTCATTTCCAATGGTACGGCCGTACTTGGCCTGGGAAATATCGGCCCACTGGCTGGTAAACCTGTGATGGAAGGCAAAGCTGTGTTATTCAAAAGGTTTGCCGATGTGGATGTATTTGATATCGAAGTGAATTCACAGGATCCTGAGGACATCATCAAACTCTGTAAACTGCTGGAACCGACTTTCGGCGGCATCAACCTTGAAGACATCAAGGCACCCGAATGTTTTTATATAGAGGAAACCCTGAAAAAAGAGCTGAACATCCCTGTTTTTCACGATGATCAGCATGGGACAGCCATCATATCGGGAGCCGGATTATTAAACGCGCTGGAAATCGTGGGTAAGAAGATCAATGAGGTAAGGGTGGTATTCAATGGCGCTGGGGCTGCAGGCATTGCCTGTGCGGAATTTTATGTGAAACTGGGTGTTGAAAGGAAAAACATCATGCTGTGCGACAGTCACGGGGTGATCTATGCCGGAAGGACAGAGAACATGAATCCCTACAAGGAAAAATTTGCTGTAGAAACAAATGCCCGCACCCTTGAGGAGGCCATGAAAGGAGCGGATGTCTTTGCCGGATTATCAGTAAAAGATGCCGTAACCAAAAAAATGGTCAGATCAATGGCTGATTCTCCCATCATTTTTGCCATGGCCAACCCGGACCCTGAGATCTCCTATGAGGATGCCAAATCCGTACGGGATGATCTGATCATGGCTACTGGCAGATCTGATTATCCCAACCAGGTGAATAATGTGCTTGGATTTCCCTTTATCTTCAGGGGTGCTCTTGATACAGGGGCCAGATCCATTAACGAGGAAATGAAAATGGCCGCCACCAGGGCATTGGCCGCGCTGGCCAAGGAAGATGTTCCGGATTCTGTGATCCGTGCTTATGGCAATGAACCCATTGCTTTCGGTCCCGATTATATCATCCCAAAACCATTTGACCAGCGGGTTTTGCTCTGGGAAGCCACTGCTGTTGCCAGGGCAGCCATGGAAACTGGTGTTGCCAGGAAAAAAATCGATATCGTGGCCTACCGGGACCAGCTCGAAGCCAAACTCGGACGATCAAGGGAGATCATGAGAATGGTCATCAACCGGGCAAAATCAAATCCGAAGCGGATCGTTTTCCCCGAAGGGGACGAAGCCAAGATCCTCCGTGCTTCACAGATCATCCTGGATGAAGGAATTGGTACACCAATCCTGCTCGGGCACCCTCAAACAATATTCGAGAAAAAAAATAACATGCATCTGGAGCTGAAAGGAATTGAGATCGTTGATATCGAAAATTCGGAAAATGGGAAAAATTATGCCGAACAGCTTTATGAACTAAGAAAACGAAAAGGTGTAACCCCTGTGGAAGCCATCAATCTTTTGAAGAACAGGAATTATTACGGGGCCATGATGGTGCATATGGGCGATGCAGACGGTATGGTTTCAGGGCTTACTTATCATTATCCTGAGACCATCCGGCCTGCCCTGCAGATCATTCAGATGAAGCCGGATGTTTCCAGGGTATCTGGACTTTATATTATCCTAACGCCGGATGACGTCTTCTTTTTCGCAGATACTACCGTAAATATCAATCCGACGGCAGAACAGTTGGTGGATATTGCATTATGTACGGCAGATATTGCCAGAAGATTCGACATTATTCCAAGGATTGCCATGCTTTCCTTTTCCAATTTCGGCAGCAATCCGGATGAACTGAGCAGAAAAGTGCAGAAAGCAGTCGACATGATACACCGTGATCATCCTGACCTGATCGTTGACGGGGAACTGCAGGCAAATACGGCCCTGGATCCCGTGATCCTCAATGAACTCTATCCGTTCAGCAGGTTAAAGGAACGGGCAAATATTCTGATCTTCCCCAGTCTGGAGGCAGGCAACATCGCCTATAAGCTGGTGGAAAATATTGGTAAAACAGAAGCTATCGGACCCATTCTGATGGGTCTCAGCAAACCAGTCCATGTCCTTCAGCGGGGTGATGAGGTCAATGATATTGTCAACATGGCGGCCATTGCTGTAACCGATGCCCAGGAAATCAATAATAACCGGAAAACTAAAAAAAAAGAAAATAAATTGTTGCCCGTAATTCCATAACGCCCGATCATTCGATATATTGGAAATGCAGTGAAATCACTAGCCTATGCCT
>JAGTVG010000306.1 GCA_018224645.1 Cyclobacteriaceae bacterium | reverse complement strand
TCCTCCTCCGGTTGGTCTCATCGATGGCCTTCTGCATGGAATCGGTAACGCGGTCCGCATACATGACAACTTTCCCGTTCACATTCCGCGCAGCCCTTCCAATCGTCTGAACCAGTGACCGCTGGTTCCGCAGAAAACCTTCCTTATCGGCATCAAGGATAGCGACCAGGGAAACTTCCGGCAGATCCAGCCCTTCTCGCAGAAGGTTGACTCCGACAAGAACATCAAATTCACCCAATCGAAGGTCCCTCAGTATTTCAACCCGGTCCAGGGTATCAACTTCCGAGTGAATATACCGGCATTTGATCCCTACCTGGTCAAGGTATTTGCTGAGTTCTTCAGCCATTCGTTTGGTTAATGTGGTTACGAGGACCCGTTCATGCTGGCTTACCCGGATATCGATCTCTTCCAGCAGGCCATCTATCTGATTTTTACTTGGTTTGACTTCGATTTCAGGATCCAGCAATCCCGTCGGGCGGATGATCTGTTCGACGACAATCCCTTCTGACTTCCGTAATTCATAGTCTCCGGGTGTGGCACTTACGAATATGACCTGGTTCACAATGGATTCGAACTCATTAAAGGTGAGTGGCCTGTTATCCAGTGCGGCCGGCAGTCTGAAGCCGAAATCCACGAGGTTCACCTTCCGGCTCCTGTCGCCTCCCCACATGGCCCTGACCTGAGGGAGGGTAACATGGCTTTCATCGATCACCATCAGGAAATCTTCCGGAAAATAATCGAGCAGGCAGAACGGGCGCATTCCGGGATTTCTCCTGTCAAAGTAACGGGAATAATTTTCGATCCCGGAGCAATATCCCAGTTCCCGCATCATTTCCATGTCAAATTCAGTCCTTTCCTGGATACGTTTTGCCTCGAAATACCTGCCCTCCGTCTCGAAGAAAGTTATCTGGTTAACAAGATCATCCTGAATTTCGCGTAAAGCAAGCTGAAGCTGGTCTTTGCCGGTCACGAAAAGGTTGGCCGGGTAAATGGATATGGCGTTTTCATCTGCCAGTTTTTTCCCTGATAGGGGATCAATCCGGTGTATCGCTTCGATTTCATCGTCCCAGAAATAGATACGGTAACCAAAATCCGCATAGGCCACAAAAATATCCACGGTATCACCTTTTACCCTGAAATTACCCCGGCGGAATTCAACTTCCGACCGGCTGTAGAGGATATCGACCAGGGCGAATAAAAACTGATTCCGCGGAAATCTGTCCCCGGTTCTCAGGCGGATGATATTCTTGCCAAATTCATCCGGGTTACCGATACCATAAATGCAGGATACGGAAGCAACCACCACGATATCCCGCCGTCCCGAAAGAAGTGCGGAAGTCGCGCTCAATCGTAACTTTTCTATTTCCTCATTGATCGAAAGGTCCTTTTCTATATACAGGTTACTGGAGGGTAAATAGGCCTCCGGCTGATAATAATCATAATAGGAAATAAAGTATTCCACGGCATTATCAGGAAAAAACTGCTTGAATTCCCCGTATAGCTGTGCGGCCAGTGTTTTGTTATGACTCAGTACCAGGGTGGGCCGGTTCACATTTGCCACAACATTGGCAATGGTATAGGTTTTTCCAGATCCCGTCACGCCGAGGAGGGTCTGATATTGATCTCCCTGGATTATACCTTCAGATAATTGCCTGATGGCGTCCGGTTGGTCCCCGGTCGGCTGATAATCACTGATAATTTTAAATTCCATGATATAGCACTATTCATTCCAGATATCCCACGATTTTTCGGCCTGCAATACAAGCATATCCAATCCATTCAGGATCCTGGTTCCCGAAGATTCACCTTTCTTCAGGAACAGGGTTTTTTCAGGATTATAAATCAGATCATACAGGTAAAATGATCCGTCCATTGTTTCATAGGGCAGATTAGGCGCCTCATTAAGGTCTGGAAACATTCCCAGGGGGGTTGTATTGATGATTAACCTGTATTCCAGGATCAGGTCAGGATCATCGGTAAAATCAAAATATATATAGTCTCCTTTCCCCTCTTGTCTTGAAACGGTCCTGTATTTGATATTGCAATCCTCCAGGACACATTTTACAGCTTTTGCCGCTCCACCAGTTCCGAGGACCAGGGCTTTCATTCTTTTTAAATCCGTACCCAGCCACCGTTCCAGGGTATACCGGAAACCATAATAATCACTATTATAGCCTGTTTTTTTCCCATCTCCGGAAATTTTTACCACATTGACAGCGCCTACTTTTTTTGCTACCTGGTCAAGTTCATCAAGATAGGGTATGATGGATTCCTTATAGGGAATTGTGACATTAAACCCGTTTAAATTGGGATAGGTAAGTATCAAAACGGGGAGATCCTCAATTTTTTTGATCTCAAAATTATCATATTCGCAATCCCTGATGTTTTCTCTGTGGAATTTTTCAGTGAAGTATTTTTTCGAAAAGGAATGTGAGAGTGGGTACCCTATCAGACCAAATTTTCTCATGATTTCTGCAGTTTAGCCATTCCTTCAATCAATATAACCACGATTACCCCTGACATAATGAACAGCCCGGCGACCCAGGTTTCGGAATTCATCAGATCAGGCGTAAACCATTCATAACTTTCAACGATCTGTTTTCCTTTTTTCAGCATAACATCTCCCGATTCATTGAGAAGGTAGATCGCCTGTTTCCAGGGCCATATGATAATCAGTGACCCCAGAATAAAACCCGTCAGTAAACCGATGGTACTGTTACGGAAATTATCCAGAAGATAGGATATCACACGTGACAATATAATGAATCCAACTGCACTTCCCAATACCACGGGAATCAGAACCCTCATGTTAAAGGCAGGAACCGCTTCCAGGAAAATCAGATGATAATTCCCCATCAGGATCAGTACAAAGGAACCGGATAACCCGGGCAGGAGCATACTGGCCATGGCCACAATCCCACAGATAAAAAGATAGAACACATTATCATTTTCATTTGCAGGATTTAAATAGGCAATAAAAACGGCTATCAGGGTACCGGTAATCAGTGAAATCCAGCTTCCGGCATTCCATTTATTGATATTTTTTCCCACAAAATAAACCGAGGCGAGGATAAGGCCGAAAAAGAAGGCCCATACGTATACCGGGAAATTTCCGAAAAGGTATTTTAACAGCCTGCCGAGTGTAATGATGCTCAGGAAAACACCTGCAAACAGCAGGATGAGGAATTGAAAATTAACATGCCTTGAAAATGCCCTGATCTGAAAAGCCGCCAATAATTTTATGGATTCAATATCAAAAGATTTGAGGGAATTTATAAGTTCTTCATAGATATTGGTGATGAAAGCGATGGTACCTCCTGAAACGCCCGGGATCACGTTGGCGGCACCCGTGGCCATCCCCTTAATAAACAATAATAATTTATCGATCATAGACAAAGAATTCGCTGAAATATCTTTCTT
>JAGTVG010000305.1 GCA_018224645.1 Cyclobacteriaceae bacterium | reverse complement strand
CGAACCCGGAAAAGGAATGGCATGAAACCCTGATCAAAAATCAAACGATGATGGAAATTCTGAGAGGTAGAAGGTAAAATTGACAGCATAAATCATAAAGGAAGAGCCCGGTTATTTACAATACTGATCGATTGCTTCCGAGGCTTCCGGTACATCCAGATTTCTGGCCATTCTGAAATCCTCACATGCACCCGAACGCCGGTTCATTTTGATCCTGACTGCCCCGCGGTATAAGTAGGCTTCCCCCAGCTGGTGATCCACGCTTATCGCACTGGAATAGGATTCCGATGCATCCTTGAAATGACCCTGGAGATGACTGACACGGCCTTTCAGATAATGGGCCATGGCATTCCTGTTGTTTATATTGATTGCCTTATCAAAATACAGGGAGGCTTTGTCGAAAACTTCATTCCGGAAATGATAATTACCGATACTCAGCCAGGCATTGTCATTGTTTTCATCCAGTTCAGTGACCAGCATAAAATCTTCCAGCGCTTTATCATACTCACCCAGCTCCTCATAAGCCCTGCCCCTGTTGTAGATGGTTTTAATGCTTTTCGGCTTCATTTCCAGGTAACCATTATAAGCTTCTATGGCCTTTTTATATTCCCCGGTCCTGAAATACCTGTCCCCCGATGTAGTCTGATCATCACCGCAGGATATCGCCAGCATGATCAGGACAGACAGGATCAATATTTGATCTTTTCTCATTTTATTCCGGAACGTAATATTCAAAATTATCGTAAATATTTGATTTTTTAGGCGGGAATTGAGATAAATTCTGAAAATTCAGAAATTTTTATACGAATCTCTGGATTCACTTCAGTAATGGATTTTAGCGTAAATATTTTGCCTGGTCAACAGGAATAATAATTAATCGATAAAATTCGGATCCATTTTTGTGCCTTCATAACCGGTGATCTCACAACCCGCCCGGCCTATGAACATATTTGCCTCTATCCTGACCGGAATCCGGCTTTCATCGGCTGCAAACCAGGCCGTGATGGAATTTTCACCGGCAAAAAGTTTATTATCCGGCATTACCGGAATAAGTTTGAAGGTTTCGATCTTTCCCAATTTTGTATCGACAAATTCTGTTCCCATATAAAGGATGTTGAATTTATAGATTTTATCCTCAAAAAAACCATTTAACTTGATGGTATCCCCTGTCTGATACTGCTTGAAATTTATTGTCCTGAGAAATGCATACCCTGAGATCATATCCAGCATACTGGCTTCATTGAAATCATAGATCAAAGGTTCATTCAGGCGGCCGGTTTTATTATTGATCACCCTGACATTAATCTTTTTTTCGTCATGGTTAAAGTCAACAAATTCCTTTTTCCTGAATTTTCCTTCCTCGATATACCGCCATGATTTTACAGGAAGAAGGTCCGTGGTGTCAATCAGCGATCCCCAGTGATCGTTTACGCGGGACACAATGGCCCCGGCACCGGCAGTTCTTCCGTATACGTCTATTTTATAACAAACCCGGTCATAGATGTAATATTTTATGGGATTGACATGAATTTCAGCCTTACCCACGGTAAAAATGCTGTAATTCATTCTATAATAAAGCTTTTCCCCTAAAACAAATGGATATTCAGAGTTATGGGTCTGTTTTATGCCTTCCCCATTGCCGTTTAAAACAATGGGAGAAATAATCAAAACCAGCATTATGCCGAATAAACGCATCATTCCTGTTCCTTTCTTTATCAAACAATAAATTTCATAGTATTATAACGCTTAAAACCCGGATTGTGATTCAAACCGCTACATCATTTTCTCTCAGGGCATTGTTCAGGGATGTCTTTTTATCAGTGCTTTCCTTTCTTTCTCCGATGATCAGGGCACAGGAAACCTGGTAGGCTCCGGCCGGAAACTTTTTTGTGTACGAGCCAGGGATCACCACGGACCGGGCGGGCACGTATCCTTTGAATTCTTTCGGAACATTCCCGGTCACATCGAAAATTTTAGTGCTGGCCGTTAAGGTGACATTGGCGCCCAGTACAGCTTCCTTCCCGATCCTGACCCCTTCAACCAGGATACACCGAGAACCGATAAACGCATTATCCTCAACAATGACCGGCGATGCCTGGATGGGCTCCAGAACCCCGCCAATTCCAACCCCTCCACTGATATGAACCCCCTTCCCGATCTGGGCACAACTGCCTACCGTTGCCCATGTATCGATCATGGTCCCTGAATCAATGTATGCACCAATATTTACATAGGACGGCATCATCACAACATCCTTACTGACATAGGATCCGTATCTGGCAATGGCATGAGGCACAACCCTGACTCCCAGCTGATCATAACCTGATTTTAACTTGATCTTATCATGGAACTGGAACGGGCCGACTTCAATCAGCTGCATTTTCTGGGTGGGAAAATACAGGATCACGGCTTTTTTAACCCACTCATTCACTCTCCATGTATCGTCACTGTCCTTTTCGGCTGCGCGTATTCTTCCGGTATCAAGTTCATCGATGATCGATTTTATGGCAATGACCGTATCTTTGTCTTTTAGGAGTTCCCTGTCTTCCCAGGCTTGTTCGATTATTTCTTTTAAATCATGAACCATATTGGATATATTAATGCATTAATAACTTAATTCAATAAGCATTGAGCCGAATTTCTGTTGTCATAGCATCCCTGCTGAAGCCGGTCGACGATACCCGGATGTATGAAAAGCTTGGCCTTTCACTTGCCCAAACAAACAAATATGAAATAAATATCATAGGGTTTTCCATAAAAAAAAATATTTTTCATACAAATATAAGGACCCACCCGGCTTTCCACTTTTCCAGGACAGGGATCTCACGGCTTGTGCAACCCATCAGATACTTTAAAATTTTACTTAAAGTGAAACCAAGGATCATTATCGTCAATGCCTATGATCTATTGTTAATAACATTGTTTTATTCAGGTTTTACCCGAAGTATCGTTATCTATGATGTTCAGGAAAATTATTTCCGTAACATCTTATACAACAGCCCCTTGCCGTTGCCATTGAAATATCTGGCGGCCTGTGCCGTGCGCACAATGGAATGCATGGCCCACCCCTTCATACACCATTACCTGGTGGCCGAACAGACCT
>JAGTVG010000304.1 GCA_018224645.1 Cyclobacteriaceae bacterium | reverse complement strand
TTGCCTTTACCACAAGGGCTTTTATGTCGGCCGACGGAGGCCATCTCAACATCATCGGGCTGATACCCAGACCTGAAATTTATCTCGCCGGAACTGTCCGCAACAAGGAAACCAATGAATCTGTCCAGGCTGATCTTGAATACATTGCCATAAAGAAGGATACTGGATTTCTATTCACCAACCCTGCCGGACAGTATACAACCACCCTTACCCACAGGGCCATGTATCAGTTCATTATTGTAAAGGAAGGATTTGAAATCATGAGGGATAGTATTGATCTCCGCCAGGCAGAAGATTACTCAGAAATTCAAAAAGATTTTTACCTGATCCCGCAAAAAGCGAATATCCTTTTATCAGGTACGGTGATGGAAGAAGGAAGCGGATATCCACTTGAATCTGAAATATCGGTGATATGCGGTTCACAAGACATCCAATCGACAAGGTCCGAGCCTATCCAGGGTACTTACAGAACACAATTGCCGGGAAATGGAAAATATGAGTTCATCATAAATCTTTCCGGATATCATCCTTTGACGGATTCATTAACCATCGCAACAGATCTGGCCTTTGCGGAATTTGAAAAGGACTTTTATTTAAAACCCCTCATCCAGTTGTCCGGTTTTGTCATGAATCAGAAAACTGATCAATTGATGTCTGTGAACGTTGTCTATGAAGATGAAAATAATAAGCAGAACAGCTTTACTTCAGATATCAACGGTTACTATCATATTTTTCTCCCTGATGAAGGAAAATATTTATTTCATGCCACCAGGGAGGGATTTATCAATCTGAATGACAGCATATCCATTGAAGACTATAACCCCAGGCAAGGTCTCATGAAAAATTTATACATGAATCCAATTGAAATCGGTATGACTGTCCGGTTGAACAGGATATTCTTCGATTTCGATAAGACAACCCTGAGACCTGAATCCTACCCTTCCCTGAATAAAGTGGTGGCCTTCCTGAATGAAAATCCTGCCACTTCGATCGAGATCGGTGGGCATACTGATAGTATGGGTACGGATGAATACAATATCAACCTTTCCCAGGGCAGGGCCGACGCCGTCAGGGAATATCTTCTGCATGAAGGAATTCATAATAACCGTGTAGTTTCAATCGGCTATGGCGAACACAATCCGGAAGCAACAAATAATTCTGACGAAGGCAGGCAGATAAACCGGCGGGTAGAATTTAAAGTTTTAGGAAATTGATCCAATTCATGATTTTTTGAACATTGCTGTGTAACTTAACCGGAGAGATGAATACCTGCAGTTGAGTTGGATTCTGTGAAGATGCGGGGATTCACATCAACATATTTTTTACCTCGATAAGACAAATCCGGAAATGAAAGGTCAAGCCAGAAAAAAAAGGTCCTGGGCAGAGCCCTATAAAATTAAAATGGTCGAGCCCGTTAAAATGACGACGAGGGAAGAACGGGAAAGAGCCATCAGGGAAGCCTTCTATAATACTTTTCTATTAAGATCAAGAGACGTCTACATCGATCTGCTGACAGACAGTGGAACCTCGGCCATGAGTGACCGGCAATGGGCGGGCATGATGCTTGGAGATGAAGCCTATGCGGGCAGCGAAAATTTTTATCATCTCGAGGAAACCATCAGGAATTATTACGGATATAAATACATTGTCCCTACACACCAGGGTCGCGGAGCAGAACACATCATTTCCCAGATCCTCATTAATAAAGGGGATTATATCCCGGGAAACATGTATTTTACCACCACAAAACTGCACCAGGAACTTGCTGGTGGTACTTTTATCGATGTGATCATACCTGAGGCACATGATCCGGATCTTGAATATCCTTTTAAGGGGAATGTAGACCTGCAAAAACTGGAAGACATCATCAAACAGCATGGTGCCGGTAAGATTCCCTATATATCGATCGCCACGGCTGTGAATATGGCAGGCGGGCAGCCAATTTCCCTGTCAAATCTTAAGGAACTGAGACAACTTACTGATAAATACGGGATCATCATCATCCATGATATGACAAGGGTGGCCGAAAATGCCTATTTTATAAAGGACCGGGAACCAGGTTACCAGGATAAAAGTATTGCTGAGATTGTCAGGGAGATATGCGATCTGACAGATGGCGCTACCATGAGTGCAAAAAAGGATGCCCTGGTAAATATCGGGGGATTCCTGGCGGTCAACGATGAAAATTTATATGAAAAGGCCATGAATATGGTTGTGATATATGAAGGATTGCATACCTACGGGGGCATGGCGGGAAGGGACATGGAAGCATTGGCACGTGGCATACCAGAATCGGTAAGCGAGGACCATATCCGGGCCCGTGTTGGTCAGGTATTGTACCTGGGACAAAAGCTCATCGACCTGGATATCCCGGTTGTTAAACCCATCGGGGGTCATGGTGTTTTTCTGAATGCGAGTCAATTTCTTCCCCATCTTTCCCAGGATCTTTTCCCGGCACAAAGCCTGGCTGCGGAAATTTATCTGGATTCGGGCGTGCGTTCCATGGAAAGAGGGGTTGTGTCAGCAGGCCGTGATCCGGAGACAGGTAAAAATCTTAATCCGAAACTTGAACTGGTCAGGCTCACAATACCGCGCCGTGTTTATACTCAGGCGCATATGGATGTAGTAGCTGAATCCATCGAGGAAGTGTTTCTTGACCGGAAAAATATACGTGGCCTCAGCATGCTTTACGAACCAAAATACCTCAGGTTCTTTCAGGCTAAATTTGAGAGGATTTAATTCGGGAGAATTTCTATAATCCAAAGATCCGAAAATTATCCTCTCACCATGGATATCGGGGAAAAGATGATCAGCCTGGCTGCTAATGATCAGAATCATTGATCACTCAAAACACGGAGCTTTAGAATTTTAATATTTTGCGGTATACAACCTGCTCAAAATTACCAGAGGAAATATTGATCCGGAAAATATAAAAACTGCCCGAATTTCCATTGGATTCATGAAGTTCACACGGAATCTCGTGAATACCGGCCCCAAGTTCAATCGATGAAAAATCCTGTATTTTCCTGCCCTGCAGATCTGATACGCTTATGGATAACCGGTAACTCCCGGGTTCATCCGGCAATGTTACAGGAACAAACAGTGCTTTCTCAAAAGGATTCGGATATATTTCACCAACTTCAACCTCCATGGGCATTATTTCCTGTGAAAGCCGTTCCCGTGTGCCATAGTAAATTCTGAATTTGTGAACCCCGCGGGCGTGAAATGAATAGGTATTTTCATTTCGCATATTGACCTGGTTCTTTCCTGAAAGATCTGTCAGGATCAGCTCATAACGGTTATCTCCGAAATTAACGTTCTCCCATTGCAGCATCAGATCCCCGGGACTATTGTATTTTATTATCTCGAATTCCCAGGTATGAAAATCCCCGGAAGTAACGATATCCCTGCTGATCCGCTCATATTTCTCATCCGGGTGAAGGAAATACATGTCAAATCCAGAAATTTCCCGGGGTACTGGCAAAAGGGGCTCATCATGACTATCAAATCCTGGAGTTGCTTCGGGATGCATTCCTATGCCATTCAGTGAATTTTTAAATTTCCCGTTAATGACTGTCAGGGAAAGGTACCATTCCTGACTATTGATACTGTTCTGTTCCGCAGATTCCGATCTGCTGAAAACTCGATCATTCCGGTATGCTGTGTTGGGCGGGATATGGATCCTCACCGGCTCTTCACCGGACGAAAAAACAAACCCGCCACTGAACGGGGGCATCCGGTCTGCTTCCTGCAACTCTCCATTGTTATATAATTTGATCCTGTTCATTTCTTGCCCTGCATTGAATAAAATAACATCATTCCATGAGATATTGAAGTTGTAGGGATTGCCAACCTGGTTCCATCCGGGTTTGAGTAAAATGGTGAGGCCAGCCGGATCTTCCATTCTCGTGGTAATTCCTCCCCCGGTATTTATTTCGGTCTGGTTCCGGATGATCAACCAGTAACCTTTGCCCGGTTCAATGGTAGAAAAACCATCTTTATATTCTTCCGTTATGGTATCGCTATAATGGAATAATCTCCAACTTTTAATGTCATAAGGCATAAGTTCGTCAAAAACATGTCCAACATCCGCATTATCCAGGGTCAGGGGAATGGATACGATCTGATAATTTTCGACCGAGGATCCGAACTGCAGATCCGGGAAGTCAGGACTGTTCTGATCATTGAATCTCAATATCATACTGACCACTTCCGTCGAATCCGTATTGCTCAACAGATCATAAGCTTTAAAATAATATAATATCCCATGGCTTCCCACTACCTCTTTATTGATAGGAAAGGTGTACAGGGAATTTTCCAATGGAACATCCTCTTCATTCCATGCCGTCTCCTGGTATTTTTTATACCTGAACACGACATTCCTGACTTTCACATCATCATTTACCACGATGCTTGCCAGTACACTGTCCGAACTTACCGGATATTCATCTGGCATTGATATGAGAGATATCACCGGGTCTTCATTGTCGATCAATTTCTGTTCCACAACGTTTACTTTCCATTCTTCACTGGTTACACCATCCTGAGCGGTAACAACGTATGTCACTTTATTTGAAAAATCATTGGCTGTTTCGCCACTTACCTGAGCAACACCATTTACGGTGGCGACTGCGCCTTCCGGTAAGGAAAAATTGGCCACCAGATCGGTCAGATCGGTGTCAAGCGGAACTTCAATAGATATTGTATTTTTCTCAGTGTCAATCTCCGTGGGTTTTGCCTGTTCAAGAAAATTAAAACTAAGGAAATCAGTACCGGTACCTGGCGCCACCGTTACATTCACCTCCCAATCCTGTGTAGTTTCTCCATCGGCGGCAGTCACCGTATAAATCACCGGATCAGTAAAATCATTTGGGGTAACGCCACTTTTCTGAACGGCGCCATTTACTTCGGCAACAGCACCGGAAGGAAGGTTAAAGTCGGCGATAAGGTTATCAGTCGAAGTCCCGTTTTTAACTTCCACATTTATGGTGTGTGATTCTTCATTTATTGTTGCAGGTTTCGTTTGCTCATTAAAAGAATAGGAAAGGAAATCTGTATTGGAACAATTTTCCTGGTCGATTTCAACAGATACTTCCGTTCGGCTCTCACTTGTGCAACCGGATTGATCATTCTTGACTTCAGCATAATATTCCGCATTGGTCTTACTGGACGGCGTGAAAATTTCGCCATTGTTACCTGAAACCGTTCCCGAGGCCAATGTTCCTCCTGTGGAATTTTTATACCACACGATTGTAAAACCAGCACCCGGATCATCCACCCGGACCGGAGGAACAGGATCAACCGGGCAAAATACCGCATCGACAGGATTTTTTGCCCCGGGGGGTGCGGGATATTCAGTAACTTTTACGGCTGTCCGGTTTAAACTCCGGCAGGAAGTATTCTCATTCAGGGTTTCCGCATAATATGTCCCCGGGCCACCGGGTGTGAAAGAGGTGCCGGCTGCGAGACGTGACCCGCCGGTTGGATTTGCATACCATTCAATTCTGAAACCTGATCCAGGATTATTGACGGATACCGGGCTGACCTGATCTCCTTCACAATGCGAACTTCCGGTTGCTCCTCCAGGTGCCGGAGGTGCCGGATTTTCCGTTACGGAAGCAGACACACGTGATTCGCTCCTGCACGAGTTGTTAATATTCACCTTTTCAGCATAGTAGATCCCGGGTCCACCGGGGGTAAGGGAAGTGCCTGATCCAAGAAAATTTCCTCCGATTTTCGCATCGAACCAGTCGATCCTGAAACCATCCCCCGGATTATCTACAGAGACCTGGCTAATGGGATCCCCTTTACAAAATGAACTGCCTTTGGCCCCTGTGGGTGGAGATGGTGGCGAACTTTTGCTTACGGTTGCGGAAACCCTCGAGGTACTTGTGCACGAGGTGGATGTATTGAATGTTTCCGCGTAAAAGGTTCCCGGAGCTGCAGGTGTAAATGTTGTTCCTGATCCCAGTAAGGTCCCGCCGGATTTTGAATCGTACCAGTCAATCCTGAAACCTTCACCCGGATTATTGACAGAAACAGAACTGACAGGATCGCCGCTGCAATATGAACTTCCTTTGGCCCCGGAGGGTGCCGGAGGTGCTGCATTCCTGGTAACTGTAACCGGAGTACGGGAAGAACTTGAACATAAGGATGTGGTGTTGAAGGTTTCGGCATAATATGTGCCGGGGCCCGGGGGAGTCAAGGATGTGCCTGAGCCAATTAGATTCCCGCCTGATGCGGTATTATACCAGTCGATCCGGAATCCCCCACCCGGATTATTCACCGAAATTGTGCTGACCGGGTCACCTTCACAATATTCGCTGTTGTTGGCACCGGATGGCGCTTCCGGGGATGGCAGGACCTTCACAGTGGCAGAAACCCTCGTCGGACTGATACACCCGGTATTCACATTTACCCTTTCTGCATAATAAGTACCCGGGCCAGGAGGCGTAAATGAAGCTCCCGAACCCAATGGAGATCCTCCGGTTGGCGAATCATACCAGTCGATCCGAAAACCTCCGCCCGGATTATTGACTGAAACAGAACTTACTGTACTGCCTTCGCAATAGGAACTTCCGGAAGGATTGACTGGGGCTGCCGGAAGGGGATTTATGGACATATCCTGATTGTAAACATCAGCCGGAAGAATTCCGAAACCAGCAATATAAATCATGGTGGTTACCAGTTCAGTGCCATTCGTAACTGCATCTGCCGGAGCTGGAAAAGTTATCGTATTTTTTTTTTCAATGGTAAAATCACCATCGGATAATTCGAGCAAAACATCATTGAACCTTATCCTGTTCACCTTATCCAGATTTCGTCCGTTAATGGTGACCGTCTGACCTACGCACATACTGGCAGGACTTATGTCATTGATGCCAACATTCTGGGCGATGGTTAATGAGGCATTGAAAACTGAACTGAAAAAGACTAGAATTGAAAAAAGAAACATGAACCGGGCGAACTGGCTCATGCAACTTCCCAATTGAATTACATCCCTGGTTTTCATTGAAATAAGATAAGTAATTAATTGGTTTTTTCCAATAATTATTTTGAGGCAATTGAAGGTAAAATCATTTACAAATATATTTCCGGTCGTTATGGTGATCATCAGAATCTGCATTTCATCATTGGAAATGATCAGGAATTCATGAAAGTATTAATGAATCTGAATGGCCACAAGATGCTGGCAATCCCTTGCGAAATGGGATATTTGATGCCAGTTAAGTCTAAAAAATAATATTTATTCTTCCGGATATTACCGGAAATTCAGCACTTTCCGGTAAAATACTTCCTTCTGTTTTGCTGAGGAAATGATAATCTGAAGGATGTTTACACCATTGCCATGATCATTGCCGATAATGCAGTTGATCTCATGGAATCCCGCGATCAGTTGTTCCGTGGGTAACTCATGAATTATTTTACCGGTGAGATCAGTCAGGATTATTTTTACCTGGTAAATTTCATTCCCGTCTGGTATGGCCACCGGTATAATTACCTGTCGCTGGAAAGGATTTGGATAAATTTCTCCTATTTGAATTTTATTGGGAATTATCTCCTGCACTAATTTTTCATCCTTCCCATAATAGATCCTGAATTTTGAATGCCCGGCAGCCATGAATGTATAAGATCTTGTAGTGCTCATGTCGATCAGTCTGCCTCCGGACTCATCCAGCAGGATCAGATTGTAATCACTGTCTCCAAAATTTTCATTTTCCCATGAAATAGTAACATGATCAGGACTGCCATATTTATCGATCTTGAATTCCCATGCATGGAAATCATTACTTGCGACAACATCCCTGCTTAATTTCTCATATTTTTCACCAGGATGAAATGAATACATGTCAAATCCTGATAATTC
>JAGTVG010000303.1 GCA_018224645.1 Cyclobacteriaceae bacterium | reverse complement strand
TGGTAGAGCATCGGACTGAAAATCCGTGAGTCGGTGGTTCGAATCCACTCATCACCACATAAAAACCACCCCGACATGTCGGGATGGTTTTTTTATGATCTGTTTTTATAATCAAATTCCGGGATTATTTATCCGGTTCCACAGTTTGATCCAGGGGCATACCCAGCTGCTCATACAATGCCCTGCGTCCGGCCTTATCACCAGTGAGGATCCCTCTGGCATATTCGGCAACCTGCTGTGCATGCTGCCGTGGCACGACGATCACGCCATCTCCATCAGCCACCACTACATCGCCCGGCCTGATCAGGACACCACCAACGGAGACGGGCTTTTGTACGGATTCGATCTCATTTCTACCGGGTCTGATCCCGCGTCCCCGGTTCATATGATCAAGATAGACAGGTATTTTCTGCTTGATCACCTCATCCGTATCCCTGATCCCACCATTAGAAACTATTCCTACCGCCCCTTTGCTGACCCATGCGAGGCCATTATTGGATCCGACCGAACCGGTATCCCCGTCCCCATGTACATCCAGGACGATCACCGATCCTTCCTTCAGAAACTCCACAAACGGCTCCGGGGAGATCTGGCCATACCAGTTTCCTTCCCATTGCCTGAATTCATCCGCTTCCATGGGACTTTTAACGACCCTGTTGGTAGGAACATACCTTGCCGTAACGGCAATACCTCGGAAAATGTGGCTTAAATCATCGATGTTCTTCCACAAGGCTTCGATCTCTGTCCCCATTAAGCCAACATCCATCAGACCGACCATATCCATACCGTCTGAAACATCCGCGACGCGCAATCCATCGTACAAATTCAGGATTTGTTCATCAGACAATTCATTTTGGGCATTTACCTGGAAACCTGCCAGGATTAAACCACTCATTAAAAAAATTAAAAATCGCATTTTTTTCATAGTTTATAATTTATTTGTCATCAGCATAATATCTACCAAGATAATCTACAATTTTTTTCTTCATTTCAAATGGTACGATCATGCCCTGGGTCTTATACAATATTTCACCTCCGGGTGCAATGAGCAGTGTGAAAGGCAGTGCACCCTGCCAGTCCTTATCGACTGCTTCGATCAGTTCATAGGCATTGTCGCCTGAAAAAATATAATTTTTATTGGAAGCTTCGCTTTTCTTTAAAAACTCAAGTGCTTTTTCCTTCCTGTTCATTTTATCAGCGCTTACAGATATAAATTCAAAATCCCTGCCCCGGTACATCCGGTCAATGGTAATGAACTCGGGAAATTCGATGACGCAGGGACCGCACCATGTTGCCCATATATTGATCAGGCGAAGTTTATCACTTTCATTCCTTACCAGGTCGCGAACACCCTCCGAATCTATATCCATCATATCCACGGGTGCCTTTGACCAGTCTTCCAGCAGCTTTTTAGTCCATTCGTCCTTCCAGGCCCATTTAACTGAACAACCAAATGTTTTGGTCTTCTGTACCGGAACAGGTTTATCGTTTAAAAGTGCTTCCAGCGCATTAACCATATCCTTCTGTTCCGGTTCTACATAAGGATTTTCGGTATCATCGATCCTGCCTGAATATTGTAATTTCCGATCCTTGTCAAAGATAAAAATATGAGGAGTTGCCACAGGACCATAGGCAATAGATGTCTTTTGCGTGTCGCCATCATAAAGGTAGGGAAAATTATAATTCTTATCCCGGACGCGTATCTTCATATCCTCAAGATCATCCCCCATATCAGAATATCCAAGTTCGGCGAGACTGATGGCTTCCGGATTGTTGGGTGAAATGGCCACAAAACCAACACCACGGTCGCGGTAATGTTTAACGGCTTTGATCAGTTTATCTTCATATGCCTGGGCAGTCGGGCAATGATTGCAGGTAAAAATAACCGTAAGGATATCATGTTGCTTAAAATCCGAGAGTGAATACATTCTGCCATCCACTCCCGGCAGATTAAAATCAGGAGCTTCTGCCCCTGTTTCGAGCGATTTTATTTCGGGTTGACCCTGCAAGCCAAAACTGACCGTCAGCAGGCCGATCCAGAAAATTATGTACTTCATTTTTATCATTGAATATTGAAAATATCTAATTTGCATATTTACAGAGTAAAAAGATATAAAACTTTTTATAATTGTCCGGCATGAAACCGCCATTACTTCTTTTATAAAGCAAAATGATTGTTTTAAATTGTGGTTTTTCAAGGAATATTTAGAAAAAACGATGAACTTATTAAATACAGCCTGGCTGATATCAGTTTTTATTTTTTTCTGTATCAGTTGTAATCAGGAATTGAAAGAAATTCCGGAGAGACCCAATGTGATCCTGATCCTGACCGATGACCAAGGTTATGGCGACCTCAGCCTGCATGGTAATGATTCATTAAATACACCGAATATTGATTTTCTGGGTAACCAGGGCGTTCAATTTGAAAGATTCTATGTCAGCCCTGTCTGTGCACCGACCAGGGCAAGTTTATTAACCGGAAGATATCATCTCCGCACAGGTGTTTACTGGGTTACGAGAGGTGCGGAAAACATGGATCCCGGTGAAAAGACAATTGCTGAAATATTCAGTGATAACGGTTATAAAACAGGATGTTTTGGCAAGTGGCATAATGGGGCTCATTATCCCTATACCCCCAATGCCCAGGGTTTTGATGAATTTATTGGATTCAAGGCGGGTCACTGGAGCAATTATTTCAATACCGAGCTGGATTATAACGACGATACATTGAAAACAGAGGGATATATAACCGATGTGCTTACCGAAAAGGCATTGTCTTTTATAAGAAAGAACAGGGAAGATCCCTTTTTCTGTTACATTCCCTATAATGCTCCGCATACGCCTTACCAGGTCCCCGATACCTTTTATAATCGGTTTATTAACAGGCTATCCATCGGAGACACGGCTGCAAACATAAGAAGATCGACCATCTATGGAATGTGTGAAAACATCGATCTTAATGTAGGCAGAATTATCCGTGAAATCGATCAAATGGGCATGTCGGACCGGACCATATTTGTTTTTATGACAGATAACGGGCCCAATGGTGACCGTTTCAATGGCTATATGAGGGGGAAAAAAGGAAGTGTTCATGAAGGAGGTGTGCGGGTTCCCTGCTTCTTTTACTGGAAGGACAGGATCACGGGCGGTAAAAAAATCGATGGAGCAGCCGCCCATATTGATATCCTGCCGACACTTGTGAATCTTTGTGGTCTGGAATTTACACCGGAGAATCCCCTGGATGGGATCGACCTTTCGGAATATCTTCTTAGCGAACGGGAAACCAGGACCCCCGACCGGAAAATTTATAATCACCAGAATCAGGGAAGTACCTTAAGGATGTTCCCCGGAGCCATCAGGGATCAGAAATACAGGTTTGTAATTTCCGGACAGGACCGGTACAGCCTCTTTGATATGGAAAAAGATTCCGGAGAAAAAAATGATATTTCCGGGCGTAACCCGGATCTTACGGAGAAATTCTATGCTGATTATGTTAACTGGTTCAACGAAGTAAGCACAAATATTTCAACGGAAAGGCGTATTCCCATCGGATACAGGGAATCACCGGTCACCTGTCTTCCGGCCCATGAGGCCAAAATCAGTAACGGATTAGCCTACAAGGCAGATATAAACGGCTGGGCCCATGACTGGATCGTGAACTGGGATCAACAGGAAGATACCATCACCTGGAATATTCAAGTGGCAGAATCCGGGGAATTTGAGTTTATCTTACAATACAATACACCTGCAGCCCGGACAGGATCCATAATCAATGTGTCGGCAGGAGATCAATCCATCCGGCATGAATTGTCAAAGCCGTTTTATTCGGAAATTTTACCGCATCATGACCGGTGGGTCCGCCAGGTGGAGGCCTTTGAAAAAGACTGGGGATATGAGACAATAGGAAAGATACAGTTGGAAAAGGGGGATTTTCAACTGAAAATGACTGCATTGAAAACAGCATCCGGGGAGGTGGCTGAAGTGAAAGGACTTATCGTAAAACGGTTATGATTTTTTTTGCCTTTTTTTCCCATGGCCCAGGTACTTCAGTTTTGTAACTTCATGATCATTCAGAAACCGCCATTTTCCCCGCGGCAGATTTTTCTTTGTTAAAAAAGCATACATCACCCGGTCAAGGCCCGTAATTTTATAACCGAGGGATTCGAATATCCGGCGGACGATCCGGTTTCTCCCGCTGTGCAGTTCTATCCCGATAATTTTACCATCCTCGCTGTTGATGGCGATGTCATCGACCTTTACGGGTCCATCTTCCAGTACAATTCCTCCGGTGACCGCCAGAAGATCCTCTTCTTTTAAAGGCCTGTCGAGATGTGCCTCATAGATTTTCCTGATATTATAGGAGGGATGGGATAATTTTTCTGTCAGCTCGCCATCTTTTGTCAAAAGGAGCAGACCTGTCGTATTTCTGTCCAGCCTACCCACCGGATAGATCCTTTCATCGATCTGTTTATTCACAAGGTCCATTACTGTGTTTCTTTTCTGGGGATCCCTGGCCGTTGTGATATGATCTTTCGGCTTGTTCAGCAGGACATAAATATACTTTTCTCTTTTCAGCCGGGTTTTCCCGTATTGAACCCTGTCATTCGGATTTATTTTATATCCCAGCTCGGTGATAACTTTTCCATTCACAGAGATCTGACCGGATGAGATCAGGATATCTGCTTCGCGCCTGGAACAGATCCCGGCATTGGCGATGTATTTGTTCAGGCGGATAGCGGTATCATCCCCCTTTTTACCGGGACTTTTTCCGGGAACTCCTTTATATTCAGGAGGATTTACCTTTTGTGGCGGACTATCCGCATCGTAAACCCCTTTTCTGGGCTTACCTTTTTTTCGAGGTTTCATGAAATGCAAAGAAGCTGCTTATTATTCCTCAATAATTCCTTCACCAATTGAATTTTCATCCCTGGTGAAATCCCGTGGAGAGGGTAAATCCTGGAGATCATTGATCCCGAAATATTCCATGAATTTATCCGAAGTGCCATACAGTATGGGCCTTCCCAGGGTATCTGCCTTTCCCCTGATCTCAATAAGCTCTTTTTCAAGCAATTTCTGTGTGGTATAATCGCAATTGACTCCCCTGATCTGTTCGATCTGGGGTTTGGTTACAGGCTGTTTATAGGCAATGATCGCGAGTGTTTCAAGGGCTGAGTTGGAAAGTCTTTTTTTGGACTGTTGTTTTAACAATATGCCAATACTTGATTGATATGCAGGTTTGGTTAAAAACTGGTAACCCCCGCCAACATGATCAACCTGGAAGGAATAATTTTCATCCTGGTATTTTTCAGTAAGGCTTCGCAGCGCATCCTGAATATCATTGTCAGGAATTTCCGTATCGAACATTTCAACCAGGCAATTTTTTATTTCCTCAACCTTGACCGGTTTCGGGGAAACAAAAATCAAGGCTTCAATATGATTGGAGAGGAAATCCAATTAATTATTCTTGGCAAGTTTCGCTTCTATCGAATGCATGGTATGCGGTACAGCCCTCAGCCTGTCCCTGCTGATCAGCTTACCTGTATCGACACATATTCCATAGGTGCCGTTTTTAATTCTTATCAATGCATTCTCCAGATTATTGATGAATTTCTGCTGCCGTGCGGCCAACTGGCTCAGGCTTTCCTTTTCCATCGTATCCGCACCATCTTCAAGTAATTTACTGTTTCCAGATGTATTGTCTGTACCACTGTCATTACTTCTGCTCAGTGTTTCCTTGATATAGTTAAGCTCTTTTTTCGCTTTGTCAAGTTTTTCATTGATAAGATCTTCAAACTCTTTCAATTCCTCTTCTGAATACCTCGTTTTTTCTTCCTTGCTCATATCTATTACGTTTTGTAAACTATCGATTACTTTATTTTATTTCAAGCGCGATTCTCTATTCCTGGTTATTTTGTAAGTCGCAAATTTGTAAATTTATTTATACATTAAAAAATGAAACTTTCATTAATTGAAAAAGAATGAGCCATTCTGAAAAATTCCGTCAAATCATAATAAGGATTATTACCGCCTGTTTGCTGTTGTCAATCATGGTGACCGGTTCAGCCGGACAGGATGTGAAACCGGTGTTGGGACCTATTACCATCGTTATTCACGGTGGTGCCGGAACCATCAGGCGTGAAAACATGTCCGGTGAAATGGAGAAGGCTTAGACTGATAAGCTCGGGGAGGCAATCGCTAAAGGATATCAGATCCTGGAAAACGGCGGAACTTCACTTGAGGCTGTTATTACTTCCGTCAGGATACTTGAAGATTCCCCGCTTTTCAATGCTGGTAAGGGAGCCGTATTTACTCACGATGGGAAAAATGAACTGGATGCTTCGGTCATGGATGGGGAAACACTGGCCGCGGGTGCGGTTGCCGGAGTTACGACAATTAAAAATCCCATAGAAGCGGCACTGGCTGTAATGAAGAATAGCCCCCATGTATTATTATCCGGACCCGGAGCGGAGAAGTTTGCCCGGGAGAATGGGTTAGAAATTGTCGATCCGTCCTATTTTTACAC
>JAGTVG010000302.1 GCA_018224645.1 Cyclobacteriaceae bacterium | reverse complement strand
TGTTCCGGATGAAGATGCAGCTGCCGTTGCCCGTTTGAAAAAAGCCGGTGTAATCATCCTGGGAAACACCAATGTGCCCCTGATGCTGGATGATCACCAGAGCTTTAATGATGTCTATGGCAGAACATTGAATCCCTGGAACCCGGAGCGTTCACCGGGTGGATCGACAGGAGGCGGAGCAGCCGCATTGGCCGCAGGGCTCAGTTATCTCAGCCTTGGCAGTGATACGGGAGGTTCTATCCGGATACCCTCACATTTCTGTGGTGTTTTCGGCCATAAACCCACCATCGACCTGGTCCCCAAGAAGGGTTCGATACCGCCTCTTCCCGGTTCCCTGCCCTATAAATCGAATGGGTTATCCGTGGCGGGGCCGCTGGCCCGGAGCGCGGAAGATCTGAAATTATTACTTGAAATATGCGGCGGACCGGTCGGACATGAATCGGTAGCCTATTCCTGGAAATTGCCAGGGGTCAGAAAGCCAGGTTTGAATGATTTCCGGATCGGATATGTGCTTGATGATCCTCTTTGCCCGGTCTCATCAGAGATTAAACCGGTGATGCAAAATGCCATGGATAAGTTTGAAAAAGCAGGTGTGCGGGTGGAGGAAGGCTGGCCATCAAACCTCAACCCGGAGGAACAATTCCATAATTATGTTTATCTGCTTCATGCGTATATTTCAGGCGGTGCGTCCGACAATGAAATTAAGAATCTTTACGCCCAGGGGAAAAATGGGAGTAAAACCCTTGAGAATATCAGGGCCATGGCATATTCCAATCCACATAAATACTTCAAGGAACAGGAATCAATGCGGCTGAAGGCACGGGAGGACTGGCAGAAATTTTTCGGGGATTATGATGCGTTTATTTTACCCGTCGCCTTCGTGCCGGCTTTTCCGCATATCAACAAACCCTGGTATCTTCATCATCCGGATCCGGCTAGAAAAAGGGTATTACAAACGCCGGAAGGTGAACGGGATTATGATGATATGATTTTCTGGATATCCTTCGCCACACTCACCGGGTTGCCGGCCACAGTGTTTCCCATTGGGATATCCAATACGGGACTGCCGGTCGGATTGCAGGTGATCGGACCTTTCCTGGAAGATGCCACGCCAATATTTCTGGCAGGTAAACTGGCTGAAATCGCAGGCGGCATCCGGCATCCAGAAGGTTACTGAAACAGGGCGGGTAAAATCATTTCTGCAGGTATCCTTCGAACTGAATGATACGGCTGTCTTTCGGCATATAGGTGATGGGTTTGGGGTCCAGCCAGTTCACGATCCGGTCCTTCAGGGAATAGGCGAAAAAATGGTTCCCTGCCGGATTATAATGTCCGATAAAATAGCGCTCCATGTATTCATCCAGTGAAAGGTTGAATTTCCTGAAATCCTCCAGGTGAACCTCATTCATGTCGAAATAAACAAAGCCGTTTTCACGGATAAAATCGATCACTTCCCGGTCATATCTCGGGATACCTGCCGTTAAAGGCCTGAAGACCCCGTAGGGATCCAAATGGATGAGCATCAGTTTTTTTCCCTGGTTGTGTGTAAATTCTGCAGCCTCCAGAAGGATCTTTCTGGTTGCCGCAAACGCATACTTATTTTTAAGTTCATTCGATGATCCGGCCAGCTTTTCCGGACTGGTAAAATCCAATTCCGGAACTTCGAGAATTTCTGCTAATCTTTTAAGCCCCTTCACATTCACATCCGTATTGACTATTTCCCTTCCCAGGAGATGAAGCTGGACCATCAGGTCATCCTTCAGGTTTTCCACCATAAAATCCGGATCCGTCATCCTGTAGAGATCTTCCCTCCTGCTGATGATATTGTCTTTTTCCACAAGGATCCCTGTGGTCAGGTCCATTTCCATGTTTGACCAGAAATTGCCATGGAACAAGTAGCCCCCGTCATTGTCCCAAAATGGATAAAAAACAACATAGCGGCAACGGAAAACACTTCTCATGTAATCATCACCCCACATATACAGGATCACATGATCTGCTCCATGACTGGTCAGTTCTTCCCTGACCATTCTCCGGTACGCCTGGTACACCCCAAAACCGCCCATCCCGAAATTACGGACTGGTTCTCCAAGATGGCCTGCAAGATATTCCTGCCAGGTTTCGGCGTCGCTTACCTGGTGGCACTGGGTAAAACTGTTTCCGTAGGTATTGATCCTGCAGGGGCGGCCGGCATATGCCTGTCGTGTACGGCTGCCATCCGGCATGGCCGTTGAAATCGTAAAACTGCCGTCTATGCCGTCCCGGGGCATGTAGTTACCCAGGATATAGCCCAGTTCGGGATCAAATTCTGCCCAGGAATTTTCGTTCATAAAAATGTCAAGCACTTCTTTTTTGACCGCACTTCTTCTGACGTATTCAATGTAGGATTTCTTGGGATTTTTCATGGATGAGGATTTTAAAAGATCAGGGAAAAATGAATAACCAGCCATGCCGATGGTCATGCAAGTACAGGTATTCAGGAAATTCTTTCGTTTCATCTGATGTAATTAACCTGTTGGCCGGTCGCAAGTAAAAAGCAAGGGAACGGAGCGGTCTACGATGCGATAAAATAGTGTGTTGGCTTTGAGCATTTAGTTACCTTCTACTTTTCCTTCAGTACTTCTGGTGCTTGTCTGGTACCAACAATGTCCATTACCATAATGGAATTTCCAGAATCCCTGTAAAGTAGCTTATAATCCCTTACAACGATCCTGCGATATTTCGGATTGATTTCATCTACCTGATACTGCCTGGCAAAAACGATTTTCCCGGGAGCATTCACCAGATCAGATAGGACATTCTTAGCTCCTTGCAGTGACTTGTCCTTGTAGTAGTCGTAAATGTTTTTGAGTGATTCTTTGGCCTGTTTTGACCAAATGATTTTGGGTCTGGACATTATTACCAGTGCTCAGCTTCTTTTTCCAAATCTTCCTGGGTCGTATAATCCCCTGAGGCTATTTGCTGCTCTGCTTTCTCTAAACGAAGATTGTAGTCTTTTTTTGTCAGAGGTTCTCCTTTTGCTGTATAACCTACAATCAATTCTTCTTCAAGTAACTTATCGATCTTCTCCAGCAATGATTCGGTCGATACATTCATGATCTTTTGTATCACCTCTAATTTTACTGCTTTTAAGTCCATATCACATCTTTTTCCTACAAAGTAACGATTTCTTAGCTTAATTTGTTCATTCCAACTGATGATATTGGTGGATTTCCCCGCTGGCGCAAGTGTTTGCAGAAGCCTATGGGTGGGGTCACTTGTGCCATAATTAATCGTTTTAAGTTGCTGGGATAATATCAAACATAATTAAATTA